>DASUUL010000054.1:0-23685 GCA_036374115.1 Acidimicrobiia bacterium
GGAGCAGCTCGTCGACGAACAGGGCGACTCCCTCGCTCCGCACCATCAGGGCGTCGACGAGCTCGTCGTCGACGGGCGTGTCGAGCGCCCGCGCCGCCCGCTCCCCCACGTCGGCGTCGGTGAGGGGTGGCAACCAGACGAGCGGGCCGTCCCGGGCGATCGCAGTGTCGAGCGCGGCCAGCTCGGGCGCCGCTACTGGTCGGTGGGCGACGACGACGCCCGCCTCCTGGTCACGGCTGCGCTCCGCCACGGCGACGAGGACGCGCAGCGACGACGGGTCGAGCCACTGGGCGTCGTCGACCACCAGCACGCCGCGGCCGAGCCGGCCCGCCACCGCGGTGCGGGCACGCCGTTCGCCGGCACCGCCCGGCTTCGGCGGGTCGCCGTCGAGGAGCGTCTCGATGGCGGCGAACGGGACGTCGTGCTCGAGGCGACGGGCGATCACCCGGATGACGGCGACCTCGCGCTCCTCGAGCGCGTCCACGATTGCGTCGAGCACCTCGCGCTTGCCGTAGCCGCCGGGCGCGACGACCGCGCCGGTGGGCGGCGCGCTCCGGTCTCCGACGATCTGTTCGACCACGCGCTGCACGTACGACGGTGGCCCTGCCACACGCGGAGGCTACCGACCCCGCCGGTGATCCGGCGGGGGACGCTACGGCCGGCGGGCTTCGAGCGCGTGGAGCAGCGCGTCGGGAACGGCGAGATCGCCGCGCCCCGTGCCGACACCGAGGCCGGGCTTGTTGTCGCCGTGGTAGTCGGACCCGCCGGTGACGGCGAGGCCGTGGCGACGGGCGAGGGCGGCGAGCTCCGAGCGGGTCTCGGCGCCGTACCCGCCGTACTCGCACTCGAGCCCGTCCAGACCGGCGGCGGCGAGACGCCCGACGAGCTCGTCGAGGAGGCGGGGCTCGAGCTCGAGGGATCCCGGGTGCGCGATCGCGGCGACGCCGCCCGAAGCGTGGGCGACCTCGATCGCCTCCTCGGGACGCAGCCGCGTCCGCTCGAAGTAGGCGGGCCGGCCCCGGGCGAGCCAGCGGTCGAACGCCTCCTGGATGGAACCCACGTACCCCTTCTCCATGAGCACGCGGGCGACGTGCGGTCGGCCGACCGACCCCGGCCCCGCCCGGGCCAGCACTTCGTCGAGCGAGACGTCGACGCCGTGCTCGCGCAGCGCGGCGAGGATCCGGTGGTTGCGCTCGGCCCGCGCCGCCTGCAATGCACCGAGCCGGTCGCGCAGCGGGCCCGACGACTCGTCGGCGAAGTACACCAGCAGGTGCATCGAGCCGGGGGCGCGACCGTCGAGCTCGCAGGAGATCTCGCAGCCCGGTACGAGTCGCAGCCCGTGGACGTCGGCGGCGGCCCGCGCCTCGGCGAGATGGTCGAGCGTGTCGTGGTCGGTGAGCGCCAGCGCGCTGAGACCGACGGTGGCGGCGAGGGCGACGACCGCGGCAGGGGGGTCGGTGCCGTCGGAGACGGTCGAGTGCGTGTGGAGGTCGATCACCGGTGGTCGCCGTGCACGAAGGCAACCGTGGTCGCGCTACTCCGGGCGGGGTGCGGGCCCGGGACGGGCGAGCCCCGCCTCCTCCAGGTAGGAGAGCACCTGCGAGGCCGACGCGGCCACGTCGCGGTCGTGCGTGACGACGCGCACCTCGGGGGCGAGCGGAGGCTCGTAGGGGTCCGACACCCCGGTGAACTCGGGGATCTCCCCGGCGCGCGCCTTGGCGTAGAGACCCTTCACGTCGCGTTCCTCGCACACCTCGATCGGCGTGTCGACGTGGACCTCGACGAAGTGGTCGATGTGGCTGCGGACCTCGTCGCGGATGTCGCGGTAGGGCGAGATCGCAGCCGTCACCGAGACGACGCCGTTGCGGGCCAGGAGAGCGGCGACCCAGCCGATCCGCCGGATGTTGGTGTCGCGGTCTTCCTTCGAGAAGCCGAGGCCCTTGGACAGGTTCGTGCGGACCTCGTCGCCGTCGAGCAGCTCGACCTTGTGGCCTCGGCGGCGGAGCTCCTCCACCACCACTTCGGCGATCGTGCTCTTCCCCGCCCCCGAGAGCCCGGTGAACCACAGACAGAAACCGGTGTCGCCCATCGGGCGAGCACCGTAGTTGACCGGATGCCACCACCTCGCATGGGATACTGGGACCCGAGCACAGCGAACCGGGCGGCCACCTGTGGACCTTCATATCGGCGAGGCGTGCGGCGTCTTCGGCGTCTACGCACCGGGGAATCCGGTGGCCAACCACGCGTACCTCGGTCTCTACGCCCTCCAGCACCGGGGCCAGGAGTCGGCCGGCATCGCCGTGAGCGACGGCGAGACGATCACCGTGGTCAAGGACATGGGCCTCGTCACCCAGGTGTTCGACGAGCGCCGCCTCGCTCCCCTCGACGGCCATCTGGCCATCGGCCACGTCCGGTACTCCACCACCGGTTCCAGCAACTGGCGCAACGCCCAGCCCGTCTACCGCTCGGTCGCCGACGCCGGCTTCGCCCTCGGGCACAACGGCAACCTCACCAACACCGCCGAGCTGGCCGAGGAGCTCGGGATGCTGCCGGGGCTGACGGCCGAGCAGGCACTCGCCGACTCCACCACCGACTCCGACCTGGTCGCCGAGCTGCTTGCACGGGCGTTCCCGCCCGAGCCCCGCTCCGACGGGCGCGACCTCGAGACGGCCCTGGCGCAGGTGCTGCCCGCACTCGCGGGCGCGTTCACCTTCGTGCTCATGGACGATGCCCATCTCGTCGGTGTCCGCGACCGCCACGGGTTCCGGCCGCTCGTGCTGGGGCGCATCGAGGGCGGCTGGGTGCTGGCGAGTGAGAGCGCCGCGCTCGACATCGTGGGCGCGCACTTCGTGCGCGACGTCGAACCGGGCGAGATGGTCGTGATCGACGCCACCGGAGTCCGCGAGCGGCGCTTCGCCGACGCGACACCCAAGCTCTGCCTCTTCGAGTTCGTGTACTTCGCCCGGCCCGACACCAGGCTCTACAACCAGAGCGTCCACGCCGCCCGCCAGCGGATGGGGGAGGAGCTCGCCCGGCAGGCGCCCGTCGAGGTCGACATGGTCATGCCGGTGCCCGAGTCGGGCATCCCCGCCGCCCAGGGCTACGCCCGCGCCTCGGGCATCCCCTACGGCGACGGCCTGGTGAAGAACCGCTACGTCGGCCGGACGTTCATCCAGCCCAGCCAGCAGATGCGCGGGCAGGGGGTCCGGCTCAAGCTCAACCCGCTGCCCGAGAGCATCCGGGGCAAGCGCCTCGTCGTCGTCGACGACTCGATCGTGCGCGGCACCACCACGCGCCAGGTCGTGCAGATGCTCCGGGAGGCGGGTGCGTCCGAGGTGCACTTCCGGGTGTCGTCGCCGCCGTACCGATGGCCGTGCTTCTACGGGATGGACACCGGGCGGCGGTCCGAGCTGCTCGCCGCCGACATGTCGGTCGGCGAGATCCGCGACTACCTGGGCGTCGACTCGCTCGCCTACCTCGAGCTCGAGCGGCTGTTGACCGCCACGGGTGCGTCGCCGGGCTCGTTCTGCACCGCGTGCCTCTCGGGCGACTACCCGGTGCCGGTTCCGGAGAGCGACGCCAAGCTCGTGCTCGAGGACGGTCCGGGTCGGGCGCCGGCACCGGTGCAACCGTCGTCCACTTCGTGACCGCGCGCGGATGACGCGCCCCGATCGCCGGCCCGGCGAACCGCTCACGTACGCGGAGGCGGGCGTCGACATCGCCGCCGGCGACAAGGCCGTCGAGCTGATCAAGCACCACGTGCGCTCGACGTTCCGCTCGGAGGTGATCGGTGACGTCGGCGGGTTCGCGGGTCTCTTCTCCCTCGGTCGCCTCGCCTGCGAAGATCCCGTGCTCGTGGCTTCGACCGACGGCGTGGGTACGAAGTCGCTCGTGACCCGCCTGACCGGGCGCTACGACACCATCGGCCTCGACGTCGTCGCGATGTCGGTCGACGACGTCGCCGCCAACGGCGCCGAGCCGCTGTTCTTCCTCGACTACCTGTCGGTCGGCAAGCTCGTGCCCGGGACGGTCGACGAGATCGTGGCCGGGGTCGCCGACGGGTGCCGGCAGGCGAACTGCGCTCTGCTCGGCGGCGAGATGTCGGAGCATCCCGACGCGATGGAGCCGGGCGAGTTCGATCTCGTCGGGTTCGCCGTCGGCGTGGTCGGGCGCGACCGCCTGTTGCCCGCGGGTGTGCGCGCCGGCGACCGCGTCCTCGGGATCGCGAGCCCGGGACTCCGCTGCAACGGCTACTCGCTCGCTCGCCGCGCCCTCCTCGACGTGGCCGGGCGACCGCTCGACGGACCCGCCTGGGACGGCGCCGAGCACACGCTCGGCGACGAGCTCGCCCGCCCCAGCGAGATCTACGCCCCGGCCCTCGCGCGCCTCCGTGCCGCGGTGCCCGTCCACGCCCTCGTGCACGTGACGGGCGGCGGGATCCCGGGGAACCTCACCCGGGTGCTCCCCGAGAACTGCGATGCCGTGGTTCGCCGGGGATCGTGGCCCGAACCCCGCATCTTCGCCGAGGTGCAACGGGCCGGCGCCGTTCCCGGCGAGGAGATGGCGCATGTCTTCAACCTCGGTTTGGGCATGCTCGCCGTGGTCGCGCCCGACGCCGCCGCGAGCGCCCTCGAGACGCTGGCGGCTGCCGGGCGGGAGGCCTGGGAGGTGGGCACGATCACACCCGGCGACGGGCGGGTGACGGTGCAGGGTTGAAGCCTGCGTGTCACGCGCACGAGCGGGCCAGTAACTAGTTACTCCGGGCGGCGCCCAATGGTGCCAACGGACTATCGCCCGCCGGAATGCGCGCACGTTACGCTAATCCCCGAAATGGGACACCCCGGCAGGGTCCGGTCGTCCAGCGCAAGCAACCGAGAGTCGTCACAAGGGCGACAAACAAGAGAAGCGCAAACAAGAGAAGCGCAAACAAGAGAAGAGCCAACAAGAGAAGAGAGAGCAGCAGTGGAAGAACGTGCGATGGAGGCGACCTCCGACCCGGATGCGCTCCTCACCCCCTCCGAGGTGGCAGCGATGTTCCGGGTGAACCCCAAGACCGTCACCCGCTGGGCGCGTGCCGGCAAGATCTCCGCGATCCGCACGCTGGGCGGCCACCGCCGCTTCCGGGCGGCCGAGATCCGGCGGTTCCTCGAGCAGGTCGAGGAGGGCGCCGAGACCCCCTGACCCCCCGGCCAGGATTTCTCCAACGGGAGAGAGGCGAAACGACCCGGGTGACGCCCGGGTCGTTTCGCGTCCGTACGGCCCCGCCGGTCTCGACCCGGCCGCTTCGGCCAGACTGCGGCCGAGGGAACGAGGTCTTCGCATGTCCATCGGTCGCGCCGGCTCGGCCGTCATCGCTCTGGCACTCACGGCGGGCTCGCTCGCCGCCTGCGAGTCCAGCGGCGGTGAACCCACACAGGGACCGCGGGCGGGCGCCGCAATCTCCGGGACGGACGTCGGCGCCGCCGATTTCGAGGTCGTCCCCGGTGTCCGCATCGTGGCCGTCCGCGAGGCCGAGCCCGGAACCGAGCTGGCCCTCGTCGACGGCGACGGCAAGGCGGCCGGCCGGGGGAGCATCGACCGCCGTGACGCGAGCCTTGGATTCGGCGTCGCCGACGGCGAAGGCAACCTCACGTTCCGGGTCGTTCCTCCGGGCGACGGGTACGAGGTGCGCGCGTCCGCTGATGGCGAAGACGAGTACGTGGCCTCCGAGCCCTTCCGCGTGCTCGACATCGGCGACGTGCCCGACGCCTCCTTCTACGTCTCACAGGAGCTCGTCGACGGCTACCAATACATCGAAACCCGTGACGGGACGACGCTCGCCACGATGGTGCGCCTCCCGGGGCCGGTCGAGGAGGGCCCGTACCCGACCGTGATCGAGTACTCGGGCTACAACCCCGCCGAGCCCGTCGAGTACTCCGGGGACGATCCGGTGAGCGTCGCCGCCGCCATCGAAGAGGGCGCCCAGCCGTCATCGGCGATCTGGGCGCTGTTCGGCTATGCGGTCGTCGGCGTCAACATGCGCGGCACTGGCTGCTCGGGTGGTTCGTACGATGTGTTCGATCCCGCCTCCACCGCCGACGGCTACGACGTGGTCGAGACCGTGGCGGCCCAGAACTGGGTAGCCGACGACGCGGTCGGCATGGTGGGCATCTCGTTCCCGGGCATCACCCAGCTCTACACCGCGTCCACCCAGCCGCCATCGCTCGCCGCCATCACCCCGCTGTCGGTGACCGACGATCTCTACCGCGGCACCGGCTCACCCGGCGGCATCTTCAACAATGGGTTTGCCGAGCGGTGGCTCACCGAGCGGGTCGAAGAGTCGATGCCCTACGGCCAAGGCTGGGAGCAGGCCCGGGTCGCCGGAGGCGACGAGACCTGTGCCGAGAACCAGGAGCTGCGCAGCACCAACATCGATCCCTACGCGCTCCTCGAGGAGACCGAATACGTCGTTCCCGAGTGGTTCGAGGACCGCGTCCTCTGGGACATGGTTGACCAGATCGAAGTGCCGGTGTTCCTCGCCGGCGCGTGGCAGGACGAGCAGACCGGCGGCCACTTCCCCGAGATGCTCGGCAACTTCCGCGACGACATCCCGATGAAGGTGACGATCGCCAACGGCGCCCATATCGACTCGCTCGGCCCACAGGTACTCCCCCAGCTCGTGGAGTTCAACTCGCTCTACGTCAAGAACGAGGTGCCCACCGTTCCTGAGGTCTGGGGGCTCGCGCCCGTCCTCTACCAGATGCTCCTCGGCGCCGACTCGGGTCCCGTGCCGGAACCCCGTTTCACGGACGCGCCCGACCTGGAGGCGGCGCGCCGCTCGTTCGCGGCCGACGGCAAGGTGCGCATCCTGTTCGGCAACGGTGCCGGTCTCGACGGCGCCCCGGGTGCGCCCCAGCCGCAGTTCGAGGCGACGTTCGCCGACTGGCCCCTCCCCGACACCGAGGCGACGACCTGGTATCTCGGGCCCGACGGGATGCTGACCGTCGACCAACCCGACGACGGCGGTGCCGACGTGTACACGCCTGACCCGGGAGCGCGCCCGAGTACCAACCTCCCCGGTACGGAGGACTCCGACGCCTGGGTACCGCTCCCCGGCTACACGTGGGAGCCGCTCGTGGACGGCGCCGCAGTGGCGTACCTCTCCGAACCGCTCGACGAGTCGACGGTGATGGCCGGCAGTGGCAGCGTCGACGTCTACCTGCGGTCGAGTGCTCCCGACACCGACCTCCAGGTGACGCTCAGCGAGGTGCGAGAAGACGGCGAGGAGGTCTACATCCAGAGCGGTTGGCTACGAGCGTCCCACCGAGCGCTCGACGAGGAGGGGTCGACGGCACTCTCCCCGCGCCACACTCACCGGGAGCGGGACAGCGCTCCCATGCCCGAAGACGAATTCGACCTCGCGCGGGTACCGATCTGGCCCTTCGGGCACGTGTTCCAGGGAGGTTCCCAGATCCGAGTGAGCGTCCAGGCGCCGGGGGGCGATCGCCAGCGGTGGCGGTTCGACACCTTCGCTCACGATGACGAAGTCCTGATCGAGGTGGGTCGCAGCGCCGACCACCCCTCGAAGGTCGTGTTGCCGGTGGTGCCCGGCGTCGCCGTCGCGGGCGGTGTCCCACCCTGCCCGTCGCTTCGCGGCCAGCCATGCCGGGCGTACGAGCCGTGGAAAAACCGCACGGCGGATTGATGGATGGTTGTGGCCGGGGACGGCGTCGATCCGTCGACCCCACGCTTTTCAGGCGTGTGCTCTGCCAACTGAGCTACCCGGCCGAGCGGTCCTGACGGGACTTGAACCCGCGACCTCCGCCTTGACAGGACGCCCCGGGTAGACCGTCACGAACACAGGCGAACGATTATGGCAGGTCAGAGGGCATGTTCTCGACCCGCCGAACCTCGACGGACGGCACCGAACGTCGGCGGTCGCGCCATCAGCGCGCCATGACATGAGCGTCAGTGACCTGCCCATCGTCGACCCGACCGGCGAACCAGCCGCGGGACGTGACCACCAGGAGCTCGCCCTCAACCCGAGTGGCTCATCTCTGTCTTGTCCGACCATCCCACCACGCACCTTGACAACCACAGAAGCATCGTTAGGTGCGCCCCACGGTCCGCTGCCGGCCGGCAAAGAATCACTGATGGAGTGATTCGGGGGTTCGTCCTGACCTCGTAGACGAGACCGGTGCAACAGATCGGCAGCTCTGTGCCGACCTCCGGCTATTGATGAGCGGGAGGCGCGTCAGGTTCGGTCATCGCGTAACGCTTGACCCTAGTAACCCGCGTCTCTTTCCTGTACTGGGGTGGGGCCACCAGGCGGGCCTCGTCGTGATCATCCGCCTCGACGATCAGCCACGCGTCATGAACGCCGTCCTCACACCCGAAATCAGCATGTGTGAGGTAGTGCGACCCGGTCTTAGCAAAGATCTTGATCGCAGCGTTGCAGGACGCGTCGTCAGGATCGTGAGGTATCTCGACCAGGAAACGGTCCATCATCCAGACTCCCTCGAACCGAGCGGGCCATACCCACCCGAGTACACCACGCCTACAGCGGGGTCCTATCAGGACGCGCTCATAATGCCCTGAATAAGGATGTGATGCAGGCGCGGGGAGTGTCGCTCGTCACGACGCACGCGGAAGTGCCGATATGTGCTCGCTGCTGACGCGCCCAGTGCGTCGTCACGTGCGGACGTTGGCGCCAGACCGCTCCTTTCGGTCCTCGACGAGCGCGGGTTCGGGCAGCGCGATCGAGAAAGGCACTCAGCCCCGCGCGGTTGTGACCTTTGGCCCGAGCAGGTTGAGACCGTGCCGCTCACCATGCCCCTATGGGGGCACAGGGTTTCGCGAGTCGGGAAGCGGCAAGTGGGCCGATTGTCTCAGAGCGCAGGTCGCCTCATCGGTTGATCGGGGCAGTCATCGGTCTTGGTCTGGCGGCCGCGCTCGGGTTTGGAGCCGGCTACGTCGTTGCCGACGAAGAGGGAAGTGGATCAGAGGTTCAGTCGACTCCCGAGCCCGCTCGCGGTTCCGGAGACGGGAACCCGACAGAGCCCAGCGGGCCCACGTCGATCCCGCAGCCACCTCCGGTCGATGCTTCCGCTACGCAGGAGTCGTGCGCGAACGTCCTTGCGATGGCGGAGCGTTTGGTTGAGATCGATGAGGAGTTCTGGAGAACCAACAGTTCGAAGAAGGAAGACGAGCTTCTAGACGAAGAGCTTCGGCTCGAGGCGCTGATCAATAACGAGTTGATGGATTGCGATGACCCTTCCGGCTTGAGCGAGGCATGCCGTAGCGCCTTGGAAGCGACCGAGCGTTACGCCCGGCTCAACAACGAGTACTACGCCTCTGAGGAGGGCTCGGACGAGGAATTCGAGCTGTCCGACGAATTGGATCAAGCCTTCGCAAAGATGCAGAACGAGCGACGCGGCTGCCGGTAGGAGCCCGGCGGGGAGATTCGCTCGGCTGCGTACCCAACAGGGGTGCCACCAAGCATTCTGGCCGACCACAGGAAGGCGAACGTGAGGTGTCGCCGTAGGAATTGCTCGCTCGCTCGTTACGGCAACCGGTGCAGCACGGAGAAGGGCAGGACGCCATGCACATGACCGGTCGAACGGCAATTCCACGGGTGGTGCTGACCGTGGCCGCGCTTGGTGTCGCTCTTTTCGGCCAGCTTGGGGTCGCGCCCGCCCGCACCCCACCTGATCCGGAACCGACGCCTGCGCCCAAGGTGGTGCTTCGGGACCCGGGCGACGCGCCACGGGAGCCGCTGCGCTGGACGATTCCCCCACCCGGTACGAGCCGAACGACGACGATGACGATGGAGATGGAGTTTGGCGGTGACGCGGCGGCTGTCAGCGGCCCGGCCGGTCTCGAGATGGTGATGGAAATGGAGACGACCGTGGTCGGTGTGACGCCAGAGGGCGCTGCGACCGTCGCCGGACGAATCCTGAGCGCAAGCAGCCCGAGTGATCCTGCCGCCGATGCAGCGCTGGCCCCGCTCCTGGGCGACTTCGCTTGGGAGAGTGACATCACGCCAGATGGGCGGACCCTCGCTACGCGCGCCGACATCCCCGAGGGTCTTGACCCGACGAGCGAAGGCGTTCTCGAGCAGATTCTCCCCCAGGTTCAACAGGCCACTCGGCCCTTCCCCGTCGAGCCGGTGGGAACTGGTGCAACGTGGCGGATACTGGAGGAGATCGAGTTGGGTGGGGTGCCGGTCACCCAGCGAACAGACCAGACCCTCGAGCGACGTGACGGCAACGAGGTCGAAATCTCCGTGCGGATGCGACAGACAGTCGAGCCCGGCCCGATTGACCTGCCCGGGGTGCCACCCGAGGCCCGGGTGACGGTGCGCAAGTGGCGCATGACCGGCAAGGGAAACCAGGTGTTGGACCTGGCCAAGCCGTTCGATCCTGTCGACTCACACCTCGAGGGGCACATGCTCCAGCGCCTGCGAGTGAATGCTGAGGGCGCAACCGAGACAATCACGACCGAGATCGATCTCACGGTCAGCTTCGAGGGCTAAGTCCAGTCACTGGTGGGCTCGCGGGTACGAGTGAGCGGCATCGAAGGGACGCGATACCAACCCGGCGGTTCGCGAGTAGGTTGACGATGCAAGTTCTACGATCCGCAGCGATGACCGCTGTCGGCATCTGATGCGGACACGACCCCGGCACCGTCGAGCCATCCACCAGCCCCGCCGAACCCCGCGACGCGTAGCGGCGAAGCCACCGATGCACGCGCTGGCGCGACACCCCGAACCGCCCCACAACCTTGGTCACCCTCACCCCGCCCAGCACCTCGAGCACGGCCTGATAACGCTGCTCCACGAGCCCGAGCTCCACCAACACGGTCCCGACCCCTCCCGCCGACGACGACAACGTCCTCAGCGAGGAAGGCGCAGCACCACCAGGCGCGGACCCACCGGTGTAACGCAGGTACCGGAGCCACTGTCGCCCAGCTACCGGAACCGCGTCCGAGGAGTGTCCCCCACCTACCGGAGCCAACGCGTCAAGCATCTACCGGGACCGCACAGCGGCACCACGCGCCATGGGCGCGCCATGGAGGGCCGCTGATGCGAGGCAGCCGGGGCGTGCACCCCGGCTGATCTGCGAAAACGCTGCGGTCCTGACGGGACTTGAACCCGCGACCTCCGCCTTGACAGGGCGGCGTGCTGACCAGACTGCACCACAGGACCATGTTCGCCGCCGACGGTGTGACGCGCCGGCGTGTGTGCCCCCAGGGGAATTCGAATCCCCGTTACCGCCTTGAAAGGGCGGCGTCCTAGGCCTCTAGACGATGGGGGCCCGATTCCTCCGAGGGGGACGCATCGTACCAGGACGCACTCTGGCGGTATCCGCCCACCGATATGCTCCCGTGCTCGCGTCGACGCGGTCACGAGCTCCCCGGTTCCCCGGGTCGCTATCGCCGTGGGAGCAGGGAGGACGGATGCGGCGGCTACGAATGCTGGCGGTGGCGGGCCTCGCCGTCGGGAGTGTGACGACCTGGGTGGGGACGGGGAACGCGGCGCGCGGGTCGGAGTTCTGTGAGACGGCCAGGAACGCCTTCGACGACATCGACGACGAAGGGCTGGTCGACCCGGGCGACTTCGAGGTCAGCGAGGAGCAGGCCGAGCAGGTCCTCGACTTCTACGAGGAGCTCGAGGAAGAGGCGCCGAAGAAGCTGCGCAAGCCCTTCCGCACCATCCGCAGGTTCTACGCGCAGCTTGCGGACGGCGACCTCGACCTGAGCGACCCCGATGACATCGAAGTGCTCGTCAACCGGGGTGTCAAGGTAGGGCGCGCCGGCGTGAAGATCTACAACTACCTCGTGGACGAGTGCGGGGTGCAGCTTCCCGACGTCAGCGTGCCTGACGTCAGTATCCCGGACGTCAGCATCCCGGACATCACGAGTCCCTGAGCAGGACGAGACGAACGGGGCCGGCGCTCGGCCGCGCTCCACCAGACCGAGGCGCCCGACCAAAGGCGGAGGAGATGCGAGGACTGCTCGCGGCAGGCGCAGCGTGCGTGATGGCCGTCGGCGCCGCCGCGTGTGGCGGGGACGACGGCGACGACACACCCGAGGTCGGCATCGAGGCCTTCTGCGACGAGGTGTCGAGCTACGCGGAAGCCGGGGACTTCTCCGACGAGGCGACGGCCGAGGCGTACGAACGGATGGAGGACGCCGCGCCCGACCAGATCAGAGAGGATGTCACCATCCTCCGCGACGCGCTCGACGGCGACGTCGTGGGCGACGAGCGGACCGCCGTCGCCGCCGACCGGTTCACCGCCTACGTCGCCCAGGCATGCGACATCGAGCTGGTCCAGGGTTCCTGAGCCGGCGGAGGGGAACGGCCGCGGTTTTCGTTTCCGTCGCGCTCGCGTTCGGGTGCAGCGACGGTGGCGGCGACCCGGGCGCCTTCTGCGCGGCCGCCCGGAACGTGGCGAACGATCCGGTGCTGCTCGATCCCGGTGTGACCACCGAGCAGCTCGACCGGCTCGTGGAGCGCTACGCGGCGATGGAGGACAACGCTCCGAGCGCGGTGCGTGAGGACGTCGAGTTCCTCTACGACGCCGTTCAGAAACTTCGCGACGGCGACGTTTCGTTCGCCGTCGACGAGGAGCAGGCGTTCCGCCTCACCGCCGCCCTCGACGCCGTCTCCGACTACGTGCGCGAGGACTGCCCCTAACATCGTCCTGGGCCGCTAGCTCAGTTGGCAGAGCAACGGACTTTTAATCCGCAGGTCCTCGGTTCGATCCCGAGGCGGCCCACCCGTGCGTCACCGGCGATCACCCTCCTGCCGGGCCTTCGTCGGAGGGCGCTCTCGCGCCGCCCGCGTGATCAGGTCGTCGTAGACGGCGGGATCGTCGTCGTCGATCACCGGGAAGCCCTCGCCGGCCCGGCCCTCCCAGTGCATCGCGATGCCCGGGTTGTGCGCGTCGGTGCCGTCGGGGAGGAAGAGGTGCGGGCTGCCCTTGATCGCGTCGCTCGCGCGCACCTGCTCGAAGCGGGCGATCACGGCCCGGCGGGCGACGCCGTCATCGAGGGCGCCGCCGAGCGCCTCGTAGTCCACGCCGTCGCACTTCGACGCCACCTCGAGGATCACGTGGCGCAGCGAGATGCAGCGGCTCTCGGCGAAGAACGCCACCCGCAGGCCGCGGTCGAGTTGCTCGGCGGCGCGGACATCCTGCGCGGCCACGGCCTGCACCGCCTCCAGCGCGGGAAGCGTCGTGACCGGCCATTGCCAGCCGGGTGCCTGCCACACCTGCCAGCCGGCGCTCGGCTCGAGCGCACCGATCACCGGTACCTCCGCAGCGAGAGTCGGCCGGGGCGTGGGGCGTTCGTTGACGAGCTCGAGAGGGAAGGGCCGGTGCTCGAAGGTGAGCACGTAGTCGAGCCCGAGACGCCGCCGCGCCGCGTGCAAGCGGTGCACTGCGAGGTGCGCCCACGGGCACCCGACGTCCGACCAGACAGCGATGGTTCCGGGCGCGACCTTCATCCCGGAGCAGTACCCGTCAGGAAGGACCGCCAAGCACCTCGCCCACCGCCGCTGCCGGTCGCCCGAGTGCTTGTGCGACCGCCCGGTTGGTCACGGCGCCGGCGGCGGTGTTCACGCCGAGCGCGAGCGCGGGGTCGGCGGCGGCGGCGGCCGCGACCCCGGTCGTGGCCAAGGCGATCGCGTACGGGAGGGTGGCGTTGGTGAGCGCGTAGGTCGACGTGACCGGGACCGCCCCGGGAATGTTGCCGACGCCGTAGTGCAGCACGTCGTGCTCCTCGAAGACGGGATCGGCGTGGGTGGTCTCGCGAGTGGTCTCCACACAACCGCCCTGGTCGACGGCGACGTCGACGATCACCGCACCGGGCCGCATGGCGCGCACCATGGCCTCGGTCACCACCACCGGTGCCCGGCCCCCGGGCACGAGCACGGCGCCGATCACGAGGTCCGCCTCGGCGACGGCACGGGCGACGCCGCCTCGCGTGCTCGCCAGCGTCATGATCCGGCCGCGGTGGACCTGGTCGACGAACCGGAGCCGGTCGAGGTTCTTGTCGAACAACAACACCTCGGCTTCCATGCCTTGGGCGATCCAGGCCGCGTTCCCCCCGACGTTCCCGGCGCCGAGGACGACCACACGCGCCGGGCGCACGCCCGGGGCGCCGCCCAGGAGCACACCGCGGCCACCCTGGCCCCGCTCGAGGAACCGGGCGCCGACCTGGGGCGCCATCCGCCCCGCGACCTCGCTCATCGGAGCCAGGAGGGGCAACGTCCCGGAGTCCAGCTGCACCGTCTCGTAGGCGACGCCCGTGACCCCGCGAGCGAGCAGGGCGTCGGCCACCTCGGGGTAGGCGGCCAGGTGCAGGTAGGTGAACAACACCAGACCGGGGCGGAGCCGATCCAGCTCGTCCTCCTGCGGCTCCTTCACCTTCACGACGAGGTCGGCGCGCTCCCACACCGCGTCGGCGTCTGCTACCACCTCGGCGCCGGCCCGCCGGAACTCGTCGTCGTCGATCCGGGAGTCGGCACCGGCCCCCGACTCCACGAGCACGGGGACCTCGTGCACGGCGAGCTCGTGGACACCGTCGGGCGTCACCGCCACGCGGTGCTCACCTTCCTTCACCTCGCGCGGCACCCCGACGGTCAGCGGCGCGTCCATCAGTGCACCCGCTTCCACGCTTCCGTGAGCACCGTCCGCAGCGTCGTCTCGATGATCTCGAACTCGGGTGGACCGGCGATCAACGGCGGCGAGAGCTGGAGGACGGGGTCGACTCGGTCGTCGATCCGGCACACCAGCCCGGCTTCGGCGAGACGAGGGGCGAGGAAACCGCGTAGGAGCTCCTCGGTCTCGTCACGGTCGAAGCGGGCGGCGGAGTCGGCGTCCTTCACCAGCTCGAGCGCGTGGAAGTAGCCCGCGCCGCGCACGTCCCCGACCAGCGGGATGTCTCGGAGCGCCTCGAGCCGGGAGCGCAGGTCACCCTCGTTCGCCCGGACGTGCTCGAGGGTTCCTTCCTTCTCGAAGAGGTCGAGGTTGGCGAGCCCCACGGCGCAACTCACGGGATGCCCACCGAAGGTCGTGCCGTGCAGGAACGAGTCACGCTCGCCGAGGAACGGCTCGGCCAGGAAGTCGCGGGCGATCACCGCCCCGAGCGGTGAGTACCCGCTCGTCAGGCCCTTCGCGGTCGTGATCATGTCGGGGAGGTAGTCGTAGCGCTCGCAGCCGAACATGTGGCCGAGCCGGCCGAAGGCGCAGATGACCTCGTCGGAGATCAGCAGCACCCCGTGCCGGTCGCAGATCTCGCGAACCCGTTGGAAGTATCCCTCCGGGGGAGGGATGCACCCGCCCGCGTTCTGGACCGGCTCGAGGTACACGGCTGCGACCGTCTCCGGGCCTTCGAAGAGGATTGCGTCCTCGATCGCGCCGGCGACGGCGGTACTGAATGCCGCCTCGTCACCGGCAAGCGGGTGGCGGAAGCGGTTCGTGTTCACGACGTGTACGCCCCCGGCGGGGAGGGGCTCGAAGGGGACGCGGATCGCGGGAATGCCCGTGATCGCGAGCGCGCCGAGCGTGGTGCCGTGGTAGGCGCCCCGGCGGGCGATCACCTTGTAGCGCTCGCCTTCCCCGATGGCGCGGAAGTACTGCCGGGCGAGCTTCCACGCCGACTCGACGGCCTCGGAGCCGCTGCTGGTGAAGAACACCCGGTCGAGGTCGCCCGGGGCGAGCTCGGCGACCCGGGCGGCGAGTCGGATCGCGCTCGGATGGGCGTAGCCCCACACCGGGAAGTAGGCCAGCTCCTCCGCCTGCGCCCGGGCCGCGTCGGCGAGCTCGCGGCGGCCGTGTCCGAGCTGCACCGTGAAGAGGCCGGCGAGGGCGTCGAGGTAGCGGTTCCCGCGGGAGTCGTACACGTAGCACCCCTCGCCGCGGGCGACGACCGGGACGTCGCGTTCCCGGTAGGCGCCGAGACGGGTGAAGTGCATCCACAGGTGTCGCTTCGCCTGCGCCTGGAGCTCGTCGTGGGTGATCTCGTCGCCGGACACGTCGTCGCCGGTCACTCGCCCACGCTACGTCGCCGATGCGAACGGGTCTGCCGGTGCAAGCGGGCGGCGAGGGCCGCGGGGCTCGTGACGAGGTCGACGCCGGCGCGCTCGACCAACCAGTCGCGGTTGCGGCGATGGAGGTCGTCGGCGGCGGCGAAGCGGTTCAGCGCCACGAGCACCGCGCGGGGGGTGAACGGTGCCTGCGCCAGCCGGACGGCGTTGATCACGCCGAGCCCGGCGTCGGCGACGAGCACGACGAGATCGGGGTCGACGGTCGCGACGAGATCGACGGTGTCGCCGTCGGCGGCGAGCGGCGAGCGGGGACCGCCGACGCCTTCCACCAGTCCCACGTCGACGGCCGGCGGCCAGCGCAGGTCGCCGGCGAGCTGCGCGACGGTGAACCGGGGCAGCCCGAGGACGTCGGCCGCCATCGGGGGCGCCATCGCGACCGGCAGCGAGCGCGCCGGCGCGCACACCTCGTCGGCGTCCTCGCCGGACGCGGCGGCGAGGACCTCCGCGTCGGTCGCGCCGGTTCCGGGCTCGAACGACTGCACGGGCTTGCGGGCGGCGACGGTGGCCCCGAGACGGCGCAGCTCGGTCACCGTGGCGGCCGCGAACCACGTCTTGCCGACCTCGGTCGCGGTCCCGGTGACCACGACGACGCGGCCCGGCCGCGCGGTCACACGCGTGCCGTCACAGGCCGGCCAGGGCGCGCGCGAGCGCGTCGACCTGGGCCTCGGTGTGCGCAGCCGACAGCGCCACCCGCAGCCGCGACGTGCCGGGCGCCACGGTGGGCGGGCGGATGGCGGGTACGAGCATCCCCTGCTCGAGCAGGGCGGCGGCGGCGGCGAGCGTGCGCGCCTCGTCGCCGAGCATCACCGGGACGATCGGCGAGGGATGACCCGGTCGCAGTCGCGCGACCGTCGCCCGCAGTCGGGCCTTGAGCGCGTCGCCATCGGCGGAGCGCACGATGCCCACCGCCGCGAGGGCGGCGGCGGCGTCGGCGGGCGCCGGCGCGGTCGTGAAGATGTAGGAGCGGGCGCGGTTGATCACGAGGTCCGTGAGCGCGGCCGGCCCGGCCACGAACCCCCCGAGTGCGCCCAGCGTCTTCGAGAGGGTGCCGACTCGCAACACCGCGACGTCGGGATCGGCGCCGAGGTCGAGCTCGGGCCCGAGCACGGCGTGGGCCTCGTCGAGCACGAGCAATGCCGCGTGCCGCGCGCACAGCGCGACGAGCTCGTCGACGGGGGCGATGTCGCCGTCCATCGAGAAGACGGTGTCGGTGACCACCATGCGCCGTTCGTCGGGACGCGCCGAGTCGAGCAGGTGCGCGAGGTGCTCGAGATCGCGGTGCCGGTAGACCTCGACTCGGGCCCGGCTCAGCCGGCAGCCGTCGATGATCGACGCGTGGTTGAGCTCGTCGGAGCACACGACGACGCCGGGCTCCGCGAACGCGGTCACGACGCCGAGATTGGTGGCGAAGCCGGTGGGGAACACGACGGCGCGCTGTGTCCCCCGCCACTCGGCCAGGGTCGCCTCGAGATCGGCGTGCACCGGCCGGGAGCCGACGATGAGGCGCGCCGATCCCGAGCCCGCCCCCCAGCGGTCGAGTGCGGCGTGCGCGGCCGCGACGACGGTCGGGTGCTGCGTGAGACCCAGGTAGTCGTTGGACGCGAACGACACCACCGGGGAGCCGTCGGGTGCGAGCTTCCCCTCGGGCCCGGCGGCGTCGAACTCGCGTGGCGCCCGCCACCGGTCGGCGGCCCGAATGGCGCGCGCCTGCTCGCCTGCCCAGTCGAGCCACGTCATGCCGACACCGCCTCCTCGGCCGTGACCGCCTGGATCGCGTCCGCGAGAACGTGCACGACGCGGTGCACCTCCTCCGAGGTGATGGTGAGGGGCGGCATGAGCACGACGACGTCGCCCAGGGGCCGGACGAGCACGCCGCGCTCGACGGCGGCCGCCGACACCCTCCGGCCCCAACGGAGCCCGGCGCGCGGCGGCGCCAGCTCGACGCCGCCCATGAGTCCCTGGAGGCGTGCCTCGCGCACGGCCGGCAGCGGCGCGATGCGGTCGTCGAGGAGCCCACGGAGCTCGTCGGACCGCTCGCGCACGTTGGCCAGGACGCTGCGCGACTCGAGGAGCTCGAGGTGGCGGAGTGCGACGGCGGCGGCGAGTGCGTTCCCGCTGTAGGAGTGGCCGTGGTAGAGCGTCCGCTCGCCGAGATCGGGCCCGAGGAACGAGCGGTAGACGCGCGCGCTCGCCGCCGTGGCCGACATCGGCAGGTAACCCGCAGTGAGCCCCTTGCCGAGGCAGAGCAGGTCCGGCCGCAGGCCGCAGCGCTCCGACGCGAACATCGTTCCCGTACGCCCGAAGCCGGTCGCGACCTCGTCGCAGATGAGCAGGACGTCGCGACGCCGGCAGGCGTCGGCGAGCGGCGCGAACGCGAGCGGGTCCGCCGTCAACATCCCCGCGGCGCCCTGGACGAGGGGTTCGACGATCACCGCGGCGAGCTCGCCGGCGTGGGCGGCGACGAGGCCGGCGGCGGTGGCGAGCGCGCCGGGCTCCGACGGAGCGGGTGCCCGCACCACGGGGAACCGCAACGGGTCGAACAGCTCGGTCCCGAACCCACCGTCGCCCACCGAGAGCGCGCCGATCGTGTCGCCGTGGTAGGCGTCGCCGAACGCGAGGAAACGCGTGCGCCCGGCGACCCCCTCGTTCACCCAGAATTGGAACGCGATCTTCAGCGCCTGCTCCACGGCGCTGGCGCCGTCGGACGCGAACAGGAAGTGCGGCTGGTCGACGGGCACGATGCGCGCCAGCGCCTCCGCGAGCTCGATCACGACGCGGTTGCCGTTCCCGAGCATCGTGGAGTGAGCCGTCCGGTCGAGCTGGGCACGCAGGGCGTCGTCGAGCTCGGGCACCCGATGCCCGAGCGTGGTCACCCACAGCGACGAGATCGCGTCGAGATAGCGACGGCCGTCGACGTCGATCAGCTCGTGACCCTCGGCCCGGTCGACGACGATGGGGGCGTTGTCGCCGTAGCACGACATCTGCGTGAAGCCGTGCCACACGACCCCGGCGTCCCGCTCGACCCACTCGTCTCCCACGGCCGCGGATGGTACGTGGTTGGTACGGTCGGGGCCGATGGAGACCACCGGCGCCGTCGAGGCCGTCCGCCGGGAGTTCGACGGGTCGATCGAGGTGCTCGAGGAGCTCGTCCGGATCCCCAGCATCAGCGCGGCACCCGAGCACGTCGACGACGTCGCCCGCAGCGCCGCCGCCACCGCGGCGGTGCTCGAAGCCGCCGGCCTCGAGCACGTGTGCCAGCTCGCCGCCGACGGGTCGCATCCCTACGTCGTGGGCGAGTGGACGCATGCCGAGGGCGCGCCCACGGTGCTGCTGTACGCCCACCACGACGTCCAGCCGCCCGGGATCGTCGCCAACTGGGCTACCGAGCCGTTCGAGCCCCGGCGCGACGCGGGCCGGCTGTACGGGCGCGGCAGTGCCGACGACAAGGCCGGCGTCGTCGCCCATGCCGGAGCGGTCGCGGCCTGGCTGGCGGCCGCGGGCGAGCTCCCGTGCAACGTGCGCGTCCTCGTCGAGGGGGAGGAGGAGATCGGCTCCCCGAACCTCGAGGCGTTCCTGACGGCACATCTCGACGAGCTGGCCGCGGACGTGCTCGTGCTCGCCGACGCCGGCAACTGGAAGGTCGGCGTGCCCGCGCTCACCTACTCGTTGCGCGGTCTCGCCGGCGCCGACGTGCGGGTACGGGCCCTCGACGGCCCGGTCCACAGCGGCATGGCCGGCGGCGTGGTGCCGGACCCGGCGATGGCGCTGGCCACGATGCTGGCGTCTCTCGTCGACGAGCACGGCGACATCGCCGTCCCCGGGTTCGCCGACGACGCCGTCTCCCTGACCCCCGAGGAGCGGGCGCGCATCGCCGCGCTCCCCGGTGATGCCGAGCGCGTGAAGCGCTCGTGGGGCTTCCGTCCTGGTGTCGGGTTCGCCGGCGACCCCGGCGTGAGCCTCTGGGAGCGGATCTGGCGGCGCCCGTCGCTCACGGTCACCGGGTTCGACTCGCACCCGATCAAGGGCTCCTCGAACCAGATCGTCGCCCGTGCGGCCGCCCGGATCAGCGTGCGGCTCGTGCCCGGTCAGGATCCCCACCGGGCGAACGAGCTCCTGCGCCGCCACCTCGAAGCGGTGGTGCCGTGGGGCCTCGAGCTCGAGTTCCGCCCGCTCGGGGCGTCGCCGGCGTGGCGGTGCGAGCCGACCGGCTGGGCGTTCGAGGCGGCGCAGCGGGCGTTGCGAGCCGGCTTCGACGCCGAGCCCGTGCTCATGGGCGTGGGCGGATCGATCCCGTTCGTCGGGCCGTTCGCCGAGGCCTTCGGCGGCATCCCTGCGCTGCTGCTCGGCCCGGCCGACCCCACGAGCGCGATTCACGGCGAGAACGAGAGCCTGCACCTGGACGACTGGCGCAAGCTGATCGAGAGCGAGGTCCTCCTCCTCGCCGAGCTCGCCGCCACCCACCCGTCCTAGATGCGTTCAATGTGCGCACTCTTTGCGCACGATGAACGCATCGAGGGTGGGTCAATCGTCGGCGACGTGCTCGGCGCCCTGCTGGTGCAGCACGGCGCGGAGGCGGTCGGCGGCGCGGTCGAGCGAGCCGGGCGGAGGGTCGGGGTCGGCGTGGGCGAAGCTGAGCTCGCCGGCGTGGTCGATCGGCACGACGTGGATGTGGACGTGGGGGACCTCGTCGCCGACGATCATCACGCCGACGCGGCGCGGTGAGAAGGCGACGTCCTGGGCCTTCCCGATCGTCTGCGCCACCAGGAAGAGGTGCTCGGCGAGCGCGGGATCGAGATCGATCCAGTGGTCGACCTCGGCGCGGGGGACGACGAGCGTGTGCCCCGGCTTCATGGGAGCGATCGACAGGAACGCGACACACTGCGGGTCGCGCCACACGAAGGTACCGGGGATCTCGCCGTCGATGATCCGGGTGAAGATCGAGGGCATGCCGTCAGGCTATCGACGCACGGCGGGGACGACCTCGGCCATGAAGCGCTCGAGCGTGGCGGGCGTCCCGAAGTCGGTGAACTGGATCACGAAGCCCTCGACGTCGTGGTCGGCGACCTCGCGAGCCAGCGAGTCGCCGATCTCGCTCGCCGTGCCCGTGAGCAGGCCACCCCAGCTCCCGAACCGGCGCGCTGCCGTCGCCTCCACCTCGGCGCGCGTGCCCTCGTCGGGGACGAGCGCGACGGGATGCTGCACCGACACGCGCGCCCGGCCCGCCAGCGGGCGGAGATCGGCGATGCGGTCGACGGCGTAGGACGGGCAGTTCCACCAGTCGGCGTAGTCGCGTACCAGCGGCATCGTGAGCGTCTTGCCCCCGCCGCCGATGTGGACCGGCACCCGTGCCTGCACCGGAACCGGGCGGCCGATCGCGCCCGAGAGGTGGAAGTGCTCGCCGGTGTAGTCGAAGGGTGTTCCCGAGAACATGCGCTCCAGGATCTCCAGTGTCTCGCGGAGGCGGGCTGCCCGCGCCCTCGGCCCGTCGGTCGTGATCCCGAACGCCTCGAGCTCGGACCCGACCGACCCCCACCCGATGCCGAGCTCGAGTCGCCCCCCGCTGAGCACGTCGACGGTGGCGGCCATCTTCGCCAGCACCGCCGGGTGCCGGAACGGGTCGCACGTGACGAGGTGGCCGATGCGAATGCGGCTCGTGCGCACCGCGAGCGCCGCGGCCAGCGTCCATGCCTCGAACGTGTCGTGCTCGGCGGCGGCCGGCGCGGCCAGGTGGTCCATCAGCCACACCGAGTCGAACCCGGCGGCCTCGGCGGCGCGGGCGCGCTCGAGGAGCGTGGCGAAGGTCATGCGCAGCTGCGGCAGGAACACACCGAAGGTGATCGGGCGGGCGGGCACGGGCGGCACGTTAGCGGTGCGTCCTCCCGGGCTCGGACGGGCGGGATCCGGCCGGGCGTGCGGTCCGACCTGGGGTTTCTCCGGGCGCGCCTGCGGGGAGGCTGGCGAGGAGCGGACGGAGGAGACCGCCATGCAGCCGACACGACCCCACTTCGAACCCGATGGCACGGCCGGCTTCGAGCAGGCCGAGACCCTCGAGGCGCTCGTGGTCGATGACGGCGTCCGCCCGCACCAGCGGGAGGTGCAGGACCTCGTGCTCCTCGCCGAGTTCCTCGCGCCGGAGCTGCACCGGGCCGGGAGCAGCGACGACGCCGCCGAGGCGATCACCGAGTGGGCCGACGGTGACCCCGATCTCCTCTCGGAGGCGGAGACCGTCGCCCGCGAGGAGCACCACGAGGAGTCGGCCGAGCTCCTGCACGAGGCGGCCGCGCACGCACGCGCCGCCTGAGCGCGTCGGTCAGAGCGCGGTCGAGCCGCCGTCGACGGTGAGCGTCTGTCCCGTGACGTGCGACGCGTCGTCGGAGAGCAGGAACGCGACCGTGGAGGCGATCTGGTCCGGCTGGGCGACGCGCTGGAGCGGCACGTGGCGGCGCATGCGCTCCCGAGCTTCGGGCGTGGCGAACGCGCCGCCCGTCATCGGCGTGTCGACGGCGCCGGGGCACACGCAGTTCGCGCGCACGCCGTCGTGCCCGTACTGCACCGCCAGGAGGCGGGTCAGGGCGGCCACGCCGCCTTTGCTGGCCGTGTAGCCGGGGCCCTGTCCGTGACCGCGCAGCGCGGCCGTGGACGCGATCGTGACGACGGCGCCCCGCCGCTCGACGAGGTGCGGGAGCGAGTGCTTGATCGCGAGGAACGTGCCGGTGAGGTTCACGCCCAGCACGTGCACGAAGTCGTCGAGCGTCACGTCCTGAGCGCGTGCCAGGTCACCGGGATGGAAGATGCCCGCGCACGTCACCGTGCCGCTCAGCGCACCGAACGCCTCGGTCGTGCCGGCGACGGCCGCCACGACGTCGCCCTCTGCCGTGACGTCGGCGGGGCAGGCAAGGGCTCGCCCGCCGGTCGCCTCCACGAGCTTCACGGTCTCGGCGATGCCGTCGCCGTCGCGATCGAGCACTGCGACCGCGGCGCCGTCGGCCGCCACCCGCTGGGCCGTTGCACGCCCGATACCGCTCGCGCCCCCGGTGACGAGCACGACGTGGTTCTCGAGCTGGCGGCTCATCGGGCGGCAGTGTAACCAGGGCCGCGCGTCCGCCTACGCTGCCGGAAGACCGATGGACGTGGGTGCCGAGCTCGGGCGCGTGTTGCGGGGTCATGGCGAGCTCTGCACCGCCATGGGCTCGCCGTTCTACGGCGCCCTGATGGAGCTCATGGCCGGCGATGCCGAGTCCGGTGGTCCGACCGTCGTGCTGCTCGCTCCCGACGCCTCCGACGCCGGAGCCGTGTACCGCCTCCGGCTCCTCGGCGGGGTGCACCGCCTGGTGCTCGCCGGCGACGCCCCTGCGCTGGCGCGTCACTATCCGACGACCGGCGGCGACGGTGACGCCGCCGCCGCCTGGCCCCTCGTCCGCGGCCTCCTCGGCGACCCGCCGCCGACCGTGACCGACGCCCTCGCGCGTCCGCCCCAGACGAACGAGGTCGGGCGATCGGCCGCGCTGCTCGGCGGCTTTCTCGTGCTCGCGGGGGAGACCCGGCTCCCGCTGCGGTTGCTCGAGCTCGGGAGCAGCGCGGGGTTGAACCTGCGC
>DASUUL010000055.1:0-2303 GCA_036374115.1 Acidimicrobiia bacterium
CTGTGGCCGCCCGTCGTTCCGACGGTGGTCCTCGCCGAGTCGACAGCCGGGGCGACGCGCACCGACGCGAACATCGACGATCTCGAAGCACTCGCAACCCATGCCGACGGTGTGGTGATCGAGCGGGTCTGACCTCGCGAACCCCGATGGGCGCTGGGCCGTGCCGTGCGCCGCCGGCAACGGAGACGCCCCTGAACGTCCAGGCGGGCGGTGTCATGCTCGCCGGCATGGACCTCAACCACCTGAACCTGCGGGTGCGCGACGCCGCCGCCTGCCGCGACTTCTACGTGCGGCACTTCGGCTTCGTGCCCGCGTTCGAGGCCGAGGGCGGGTACTTCGTGCGCAACGCCGAGCGGTTCCTGCTCGCGCTCGTCCCAGCGGAGCACCACCGACCCCTGCCGGAGGGCTTCCACATCGGGTTCTGCCTCTCGAGCCCCGGCGAGGTCGAGCGTCTGCACGAGGACCTGGCCGCCGCCGGCGTGCGCGTCACCGGTGTCGAGGATCTCCGGCCGGAAGAGGACTACGTGACCTTCCGCTGCTGGGACCCGGACGGCACCGAGGTGGAGGTGTTCTGGGATGCGCCCTGAGCCCGCAGCGTGGTGGGGTACCCGCGCGCCCATGCGCTCGCCGACCGGCGTCACGAGCTCCGCCGCTCGCGCTTGCCGCGGGCGATCTCGGTGGCGAGCGCATCGAGCCGCTGCTCCCACGAGCCCCGAAGTTCGGCCAGCCAGCGGCCGACGGCGTCGAGGCCCGTGACGTCGAGCGAGTAGAGCCGCCGGGCGCCCTCCGGCCGGACGGTCGCGAAGCCGCTCTCCCGCAGCACCCGGAGATGCTGCGAGACCGCCGGCTGCGAGATGCCGAACTCGTCCCGGATGGCGGCCACGACGTCGCCGGAGGACAGCTCGCCGTCGGCGAGCAGCTCGAGGATGCGCCGCCGCACGGGATCGCCCAGGACGTCGAAGGCGTGCACGGCTACGTGCCCAGGTAGAACCCCGTCACGCGCTCGGCCGAGGCATCGGCGGCCTCGGGATCGGTGCCGCCGGCGACGGACGCGTCGCGCCAAGCCGCGCTCGACCGGGCGATGAAGTCGCGGGCGTTCGGCGAGCTCTCCCAGCCACGCACCTCCTCGGGGTCGAGCGCCTCGCCGCTCGCGACGTGGAGGTCCAAGCCCACGAGAGCGAGATCCCAGCCGATGCCGACCGCACCCGGACCGTACTGGTCCCAGAAGTCCTCGGGGACGTGGGCGAGGTGCCGCAGCTGGAGCTCGGCCTCGTCGCCGCCCGGGTCGCCGCTGAGCTCGACCGCGACCCAGCTCGTCTCGCCCCCGTACTCCCAGGTGATCTCGAACCGGCGGGGCGGGTCGCACGACAGCACCTCGCCGCCGGCGTTGCCCTCGAGCTGGTAGCGGCCGCCGGGCCGCAGGTCGCCGGTGACGGGGAGGAACCACCGTGGGATCCGCTCGGCGTTGGTGACGGCGTCCCACAGATCGTCGACCGAGGTGGGGTAGGTCCGGCCGGCGGTCAGGATCTTCGCGGGCTTGCCGTCCCGCTCGACGGTGTCCACGCTGCGGGTGATGAGGCTGGCCTTCTCGAGCGCGTCGATCTCCATAGCTGGCAAGCTATAAGGTCGCACTAATATAAGCAAGGGCTTTGAAGAGGGCGGTGGGCTACCAACCCGCCGACCGCGCGGCGTGGTAGACCGTGCGGCTGCAATCGGACACGCGAGCCGGCCATGGGGGCCGGCCGCGAGCGGGGAGACATGATGAAACGACTGCTGGGCGGCGGGCTGGTGTTCGGCCTTGCCGCGTTCGGATCCATCGCGCTGGCAGCGCCGAGCTCGGCCCAGGAGCCACTGATCCCGGGCGGCGTCGAGCTGCAGGGCGAGCTCATCCCAGGCGACGTCGTCGCACCGGGTGACGAGGTCACGGCCATCTCGATCGATAGCTGCACGCTGGCCGAGGGCGCCGGCGAGCTGTACTGGGCCATGGGCTCGCTCGACGAGGAGGAGCCGCGCGACGAGGGCGTCACGGAGCTCGACGAGGTCGGCGGCTGGGAGGTCACCTTCACCGCCCCCGAGGAGCCGGGCGAGTTCGCGTTCATCGGGGTGTGCCTGCCCGAGGGCGTCGAGTCGGAGGAACCGCTCGACGTCACGCGGCTGGCCGAGGAGGTCCCGGAGGAGGAGATCGTGGTCGAGTACTACCTCCTGCCCTTCACGGTCGAGGGGACCACGCCCACGACCACGCCGCCCGCGGAGCGGCCTGAGGCGCCGGAGGCACCGCCTGCCACGCCGGTCGAGGCCGAGCC
>DASUUL010000056.1:0-7412 GCA_036374115.1 Acidimicrobiia bacterium
GGACGCCGCTCGGGCCCTCGAGGCGCGCATCCGCGAGGCCGACCGCAGCCTTCCCCGTACCGTCGGGCCCGAGGAGCCGTTCCGGTCGATGGCGCCCGACCCGCTCGAATCGGTGGCGCCGAGCTCGCTCCTGGCGGCGGCGATGCGGTCGTTGGCACCGAAGCCGCCCGCACGCGTCGACACCGATCACGTCGCCCCCATCCGCGCCAGCGTCCGCGATGCGGTCGACGCCGTGCTCGCGATGCTGCCGGAGACCGCCCCGATGACGTTCAGCCAGCTCGTGGCGACCGAGCACGAGCGCCTCGAGGTGATCGTGCGGTTCCTCGCCCTCCTCGAGCTCTACAAGCAGGGCGTCGTCGAGATCGACCAGGCCACGACGTTCGGCGATCTCGTGGTGCGCCGCAGCCACGGCGCCGAGATGCTCGACAGGAGCGACTTCGACGAATGGGGCGACGAGCCCGCCCGCGCCGATCGTCCCGACGACTCCGAGGTTCCCGATGAGCGACGAGCCCGACGACCGGTCTGAGCCGAGCTGGCCGTACTCGGTGCCACCCGACGCCGCCGAGGAGCTGCGCGCCCACGAGGCGCGGAGGATCATCGAGGCGGTCGTGTTGAGCGCCATCGAGCCGGTCGAACCCGGGTTGCTGGCCCAGCTGGTGGAGCTGCCGGTCGCCCACATCCACGAGCTGTGCGCCGAGCTCGCCGACGAGTACGAGAGCACCGGACGCGGCTTCGTGCTCGCCCGGGTCGCGGGCGGCTACCGCTTCCAGACGCATCCCGACCTTGCGCCGTACGTCGAGCGCTTCGTCCTCGAGGGACAGCATGCGCGCCTGTCTGCCGCCGCTCTCGAGACGCTGGCCATCATCGCCTACAAGCAGCCGATCTCGCGTGCGCAGATCTCGGCGATCCGCGGTGTCGACCCGGAGTCGGTGCTCAACCGGCTGCTCGCTCGCGGCTACATCGAGGAGGTCGCGCGCGATCCCGGCCCCGGTCACGCAGTGATGTTCGGTACGAGCTCGGAGTTCCTGGAGCGACTCGGGCTCGACTCCCTCGACGACCTGCCGCCGCTCGGCGACTTCGTTCCCGCACCCGACGTGGTCGAAGCGCTCGAACGCGGGCTGCGGATCTCCGACGATCCCACGCCGGCCGATGCGGGTCCGGGCGCGGGCGACGACGCCCGCTGAGGTCGAAACGACCGGGGTGACGAGCACCCCGATGCCTGGCACCGGCGCCGCGGGGAAGGGCGAACGGCTCCAGAAGGTCCTGGCGCGGGCCGGGTTCGGGTCGCGGCGCGCCGCCGAGGAGCTCATCGCCGCCGGTCGGGTCGAAGTCGACGGCGAAGTCGCGAGCTTGGGCCGGCGCGTCGACCCCGAGCATGCTCGCATCACCGTCGACGGCATCCCTGTGGGCGTGCGTGCGGATCTCGTCTACTACCTGCTGAACAAGCCCGCGCGGGTGGTCACGACCGCGCGTGACCCCGAAGGGCGACGCACGGTGCTCGACCTCGTCCCGCTCGAGCCGCGCGTCTTCCCGGTGGGGCGACTCGACTACGAGACCGAGGGTCTCCTCGTGCTCACCAACGACGGCGAGCTGGCCCAGCTGCTCTCGCACCCGAGCCGTTCGGTGGAGAAGGCCTACCTCGTGGAGGTCGAGGGCGTGCCCTCGCGGGCGACGCTGCGCCGCCTCCGCCAGGGCGTCGACCTCGACGACGGCCCCACCGCACCGGCTCGGGCGCGGATCGTGCAGGCGCGCGGTGACAGCGCCGCCGTCGAGCTCGTGATCCACGAGGGCCGCAACCGGCAGGTGCGCCGGATGTGCGAGCGGGTCGGCCACCCTGTCCGCCGGCTCGTCCGCACCCGCATCGGGCCGGTGAGCGACCGGCGGCTCGGGCCGGGTGAATGGCGGCCCCTCCGCCGGCGCGAGGTCCGAGCGCTCTTCGAGGCGGCCGGCGGCGCGCAGAACGCGTCGGGAGCGGAACCCGGGGCCAACTAACCTCCGGTCACGTGAGGCTCCAGGCGCTGCGCGGCGCGATCACGTGCACCCAGAACAGCAAGGGCGAGATCGAGGAGAAGACGCAGCGGCTCATCAAGGAGCTGCTCGCGCGCAACGAGCTCGATCACGACGACCTCGTGAGCATCATCTTCACCATGACGAGTGACCTCACGGCGGAGTTCCCGGCGGCCGCCGCCCGTGCCCTGGGGCTCGGCGACATCCCGTTGCTGTGTGCGCGTGAGCTCGAGATCGACCAGGGAATGCCGAAGTGCATCCGGATGATGATCCACTGCTACACCGAGCGCCCGCGCGACCAGCTCCACCACGTGTATCTCGACGGTGCGCGCGCCCTTCGTGACGATCTGCCCGAGTAGCCGGATGCGGACTCTCGGCGAATGAGACGGGTCGCGCTGGTCGGCACCGGCCTCATCGGTGGCTCGATCGGCCTCGCGCTCCGGCGCGTCGGCAGCGACGTCTGCGCGTTCGACCGGAACGCCGCCAGAGCCGCACGCGCGAAGGAGGTCGGTGCCGCCGACGAGGTGGCGTCGACGCTGGCCGAGGCGGTGGCGGGTGTCGACGTCGTGGTGGTCGCGGTACCGGTCGCGCAGATCGCGGACGTCGTGGTGGAAGTCCTCGACGCCGGGGCGGCCGCGGTCACCGATGTCGGGTCGGTGAAGGCGCCCGTGGTCGCCGAGGTCGAGCAGCTGCGCCCGGAGCTCGCGCCTCGCTTCGTGGGCGGGCACCCGATGGCCGGCTCGGAGCAGGACGGGCTCGACGGTGCCGACGCCGATCTCTTCGTGGGCAGCACCTGGGTGCTCACACCCACCGAACGCACGACGCCGGCTGCGTTCGGAGCGGTGCGCACCCTGGTGGCGTCGGTCGGCGCCGAGGTGGTGGCGGTCGGCCCCGAGCATCACGACGCGCTGGTGGCCGTGGTCAGCCACGTCCCGCAGCTGGCGGCGACGACGCTGATGGACGTCGCCGCCACGAGCGGCGAGCACCAGGCGACCCTCCTGCGGCTGGCCGCCGGTGGGTTTCGGGACATGACCCGGATCGCCGCCGGCCATCCGGGCATCTGGCCCGACATCTGCGTCGCCAACCGCGAGGCGATCGTGGACGCGCTCGACGACTACGTCGACGCGCTCGAGCGCGTGCGGGGGTTGGTGGTGTCGTCGGATCGTCCCGGTCTGCTCGATCTCCTGGAGCGGGCCCGCGCCGCCCGTCGCAGTCTGCCCGTCGGTGTACCGACGGGGGAGGGGCTCGTCGAGCTCCGGGTGCCCGTACCCGACCACCCGGGCGTGCTCGCCGACGTCACGACGCTCGCCGGCGAGCGGGGGATCAACATCGCCGACCTCGAGATCGCGCACTCGATGGAGGGTGGCGGTGGGGTGCTCGTGCTCGTGGTCGGCGAGAACGCCGACGTCGACGGGTTCGAGGCGGCTCTCGGCGAGCGGGGTTACCACTGCTCCCGCACGTCCCTGCCGTGAGCGTCCCCACCGACCTGACCCTGGCCGGACCCCGGCCGTTGCGCGGCCGCCTGCGCGTTCCCGGCGACAAGGGGATCTCGCACCGGGCGCTCCTGCTGGCGGCGTTGGCCGACGGCAGAAGCCGGCTCACGGGTCTCGCCGACGGCGACGACGTCCACCGCACCCGGCTGGCCCTCGAGCACCTCGGGGTGCGCGTGCGGACGTCCGGTGGTGCGGTCGTCGTCACCGGCACGGCCGGGCGACTCCGGGAACCCGAGGTCGTGCTCGACTGTGGCAACTCCGCCACGACGATGCGCATGGTCGCCGGGCTCGTCGCGGCGCAGCCGTTCCACAGTGTCCTGTCCGGTGACGCGTCGCTCCGGGCCCGGCCCATGGCGCGCGTGGCCGAGCCGCTGCGGCGCCTGGGTGCCCGTATCGACGGGCGCGACGGCGGGGATCGCTCACCCCTGGCGATCCGCGGCGGCGCCCTCCACGGCGCCCGGTGCGACCTCGCGGTCGCGAGCGGGCAGGTGAAGACGGCGGTGGCGCTCGCCGGGCTGCAAGCCGACGGCACCACCGAGATCGTCGAGCCGCGCCGGAGTCGCGACCACACCGAACGGCTCCTGAAGGCGCTCGGAGCGCCGATCGAAGTCGTCGACGACCGGACGCTGCGGGTGCGGCGGGCGTCGCTGCCCGCGTTCGAGCTCGACGTACCGGGCGATCCGTCGTCGGCGGCGTTCTTCACGGTCGCGGCGTCGGTGACGGCGGGATCGGCGATCGTGCTCGAGGGCGTGAGCATCAATCCGAGTCGCATCGGGTTCGTCGACGTGCTGCACCGAATGGGAGCCCGGATCGAGGTGCGCCCCACCGGCGAACGGCTCGGCGAGCCGGTCGGCGACATCGAGGTCGAGGCCGCCCCGCTCACCGGAACGACGTTCAGCCCCGACGAGGGGTGGATCGACGAGGTGCCGGCGCTCGCGGTCGCGGCGGCGTTCGCCGAGGGCGTGACCGAGATCCGCGACGCGGCCGAGCTCCGGGTGAAGGAGTCGGACCGGATCGGCACGCTCGCCCAGGAGCTGTCCCAGCTGGGCGTCGACATCGAAGCCCGCCCCGACGGCCTCACCATCCGCGGCGGAAGGCCACAGGCGGCGCTGCTGAAGAGCCACGGCGATCACCGCGTGGCGATGGCGGCTGCGGTGGCCGCGGTCGCGTGCGCGGGCGCCACGACCGTGCGGGGGTGGCGGGCGGTGGCGGCTTCGTACCCGGGTTTCGCCGACGACCTGGCCTCGTTGACGGAGTCGAGCCCGTGAGGGTCGCACCGCGGGTGGTCGCCATCGACGGGCCCGCCGGTTCGGGCAAGTCGACCGTGGCCCGGGCGGTCGCCGACGCGCTCGGTCTCCTCGTGCTCGACACCGGAGCTATGTACCGCGCGGTCACCCTGGCGGTGCTCGAGCGAGGAGTCGAACCGGGCGACGCCGACGAGGCGACGCGCATCGCGCGGGCCGTCGAGATCGTGTTGGGCGAGGGGGACGGCGAGACCATCCTGCTCGACGGACGCGACGTGTCGGCCGAGATCCGGGGACCGGACGTGACGGCCGCCGTCTCGACCGTGTCGGCCCATCCCGGGGTCCGTGAGGTCATGGTCGACCGGCAACGGTCGTGGGCCGCCCGCCACGGCGGTGGGGTCGTGGAGGGCCGCGACATCGGCACGGTGGTGTTCCCCGACGCCCGAGTCAAGGTGTTCCTCACCGCCAGCGACGAGGAGCGTGCTCGGCGCCGGCAACGGGACGAGGCCGCAGCGGCCCGTTCCGTCGACGTCGACGCCGTGCGTGACGCCCTCGCCCGTCGTGACGAGCTCGATTCGGGGCGGGTGACGTCGCCGCTGCGTCCCGCCGACGATGCGCTCGTGCTCGACACGACGACGCGTACGGTGGAGGACGTGACTGCCGAGATCGTCGGTCGGTTCGAAGCTACCGGCGCCGCGTGAGCGAGCACGACCGCGGCCAGCGGATCTCCTACCGCATCGTCCGTGCCGTCGTGCTCACGCCCTTCAAGGCGGTCTTCCGGGTCCGGATCCACGGCCGGGAGCGCGTGCCGCAGACGGGGGCGTACGTGGTCGCGCCCTCCCACCGCTCGCTGATGGACATCTTCTTCACCGGGTACATCACGCGGCGTCGGATCCGCTTCATGGCCAAGCGCGAGCTGTTCGAGAACCGCTTCCTCGCGTGGTTGTTCACCGCGCTCGGGGGCTTCCCCGTCGACCGGGGCACCGCCGACCGTGGCGCGCTCCGGGCGGCGCGCGAAGCACTGGAGAACGGGGAGCCGGTGGCGATCTTCCCCGAGGGCACCCGCGGGCACGGGCCGGAGATCGGGCCGCTGTTCGACGGCGCCGCGTACCTCGCCGCTCGCCTCGGTCTCCCGGTGGTGCCGGTCGCGATCGGCGGCAGTGAGGAGATCCTCGCCAGCGGCAAGGTGCTCCCGCGCATTCGCCGAGTGGGCATCGTGGTGGGCGAGCCCGTCCTGCCCCCCGCGCACGAAGGGCGAGTCCGGCGCCAGGAGGTCACGCAGGTGACCGAGCAGCTCCGGACCGAGCTCCAGAAGCGTTTCGACGACGCCCTCGCTCTCGCCGGCGTGCGTTGATCACGGTCACGTCGAGAGCGCGGCCAGGACCAGGGAGGCGTCGGCGTCGCGGTCGTCGGTGAACGGTCCACCGCGGGCGCGAGCCAGCTCGGGGTTGCCGCCGAGCATGAACGTCGCCAGCACGTCGATCGCCGGCACGAGCTCGCGCAGCTCCCGGGGTGGTGGGAAGTACTCGTCTTCGTCGGTCACGAACACCGACTCCACGCCCTTCGTGGGCGCGAGCTTGGCGATGACCGCCTGCACGAGGTCTTCGGGCGCGCTCGCCCCCGCGGTGACTCCCACCACGCGGGCGTCATCGAGCACCGCGGGGTCGAGCTCGTCGGGACCGTCGACGCGAACGACGGTGGGACACCCCGCCGCGGCTGCGACCTTCGTGAGTGCGATCGTGTTCGACGAGTTCGCGCTCCCGATCACGACGACGGCGTCGGACCGGGCGGCGATCTCCGACAGTGCTGCCTGACGGTTCGTAGTGGCGAAGCACAGGTCGTTGCGGGTGGCGGTCCACAGCTCCGGGAACTGGGTGCGGGTCCGCTCCATGATCCCCTCCCAGTCGTGCAGGGCGAGGGTCGTCTGGGCGAGCAGCGCGACCTTGGAGGAATCACGGACCTCGGGGAGCGCGTCCTCGAGGTCGTCCTCCTGCTCCACGAGGCGGATGGCCTCGGGCGCAACCGCGAGCGTCCCCTCGGCCTCGTCGTGGCCGGCATGGCCGACGTAGAGGATGGTGAAGCCCTTGCCGGCCCGCACCCGGGCCTCGTGGTGGACTTTCGTGACCAGCGGGCAGACCGCGTTCACCACGAAGCGGTCGCGGTCGCGGGCGGCCGAGACCACCTCGGGGGCGGACCCGTGGGCCGAGAGCATCAGCGGTGCCCCGGCGGGCACGTCGTCGACGTCGTCGACGAACACCACGCCCAGCCGGCGGAAGCGGTCGACCACCAGCTGGTTGTGGACGATCTCGTGGTAGCAGTACACGGGCGGTTCGAAGGCACGCACCATCCAGGCCAGCGCCTTGATGGCCATCTCGACCCCCGCGCAGAAGCCGCGGGGTGCGGCGAGGAGCACCTTGTCGACGGGCATCGGCGCCAGCGTACAGACGCGCGACACCACATCCCCAGGCCGGGGTGACGGCCACCGACGACCCCCGAGATGCCGTCGCGGCCACCGCAAGACCGTGGTCAGGCCGTAGACTGCCCCGGCCATGTCCGCTCCCCGAGTCGTCGCTGTCGCGCCCGGTAGCCCGGCCGCGCTCGTGGGTCTGGTCGAGGGCGACGAGATCATCTCCGTCAACGGCGAGGTCCCCCGCGACCTGCTCGAATG
>DASUUL010000057.1:0-40192 GCA_036374115.1 Acidimicrobiia bacterium
GGCGACCATCCCTACTCGTTCCCGGCGCTGCCGCTCGCCGGCGGGGCGGACAACGCGTTCGGGGCCGTGACGCCGATGCTGCACGAGGTGATGGAGGAGCACGGTGACGGCGACAAACCGATCTGGGGGACGGAGATGGGCGCACCCACCGGAACCGCGGGGTTCACGCCGACCTTCGTCGCCGAGTACGTGACCGCCGCCTACGACGCCTGGCGCACCTGGCCCTTCACCGGGCCACTCCTCTGGTACACCTACCGCGATGCAGGCCGCGACCCCATGGAGCCCGAGGACAACTTCGGGTTGGTGACCGCCGATTACCGGCCCAAGGAGCCGGCTCTGTCAGCCTTCGAGGCCGTCGTCCGCCGCTGACGAGACGTCACCGTCGACCCCGCCCGCGGTCGCCGCGCCGGTGCGGTTCGTGCACGCCTTGACGAGCGAGGGGTACGGTTCACCGCGTCTCCGCCGGCGCCCGCCGGGTGGATCTCGAAGTGGGTGTGCGTCGGCGTCGACGCGGCATCGCCGGTGTTGCCGGTGTACCCGATCACCTCGCCGGCGGCGACGCGCCGCTCGGGCCCGGTCCCCTCCCATGCGTCGAAGTGCGCGTAGAAGTAGTCGTTGCCGTCGTCGCCGTCGAGCCAGATCGCCTTCCCGCTGCGGGTGCCGGTCCGGTAGCGGGCCGTACCGGCGACCACGGCCACGTTGGCCCGCCCGCGCGGGGCGAAGACGTCGTTGCCCTCGTGGAGCAATCCGCCCGACCGGGGAGCGTGCCAGTCGTTCGAAAACGATACGGTGCCGGTCACCGGGCAGCGGATGTCGTAGGCCGCTCCCTCGGGCGGCGGCGGGACCGGCGTGCACGCCGACACCGCGGCGACGATGATCAGCGGAGCGACGGTGAGAACGAGGGCGCGGCGCATGGAGCCTTCCGGGATCACGATTCGGCTGTGCTCTGCCCGGAACCCGGGCCGCCTCGGGCGGCACGCGCTCCTCCCTGCCCTCTCGTCGGCATCGGGGGCGGGTCCCTTGAGCCCCGATCGACGGGCCCCGGCGCCGACCAGGGCGTCAAGTCGGCCCCGGCGCAGGCCGACATACGGGCCGATGCCGCATCAGGGTCGAAAAGCCGCCCGAGTGTCCGCGATCGTCGTCGCGCTCGCCGTCACCGGGTTCGCCGCTTCCGGCGTGGGCACGGCGCGCCCGGCCGCCGCCGACCGGCTCGCCCGCGATCCGATCGAGGAGGCCCAGGCCCGACTCGACCAGGCACGAGCGGCCGCATCCGAAGCGGCTCGCCGCTATGACGCCACCGTCGCCGACCGCGCCCGCATCGAGGCGGAGATCGCAACGATCGCCGCGACCATCCCCCAACTGCGCGCCCGCGAGGCCGAGCTCCAGGCGATCATCGCGGCCCGCGCCGCGGCCCTGTACCGCAGCGGCGACGGCGGCGGTGTACTGGACGTCACCAGCGGCGGCGACGCCGCCGACGGAGCTCGCCGCGGCGAGCTGACCGCGGCCGCGACCGAGTACGACGCCGAGGCGGCCCGCCAGCTCCGGGAGACCACCGCCCAGCTCGTCCAGGCCGAGGCCGGCCTCCACGCCCGCCGGCTGGAGCTCGACGCCCTCCTCCCCCGCCTGGATCGTGAGCGCGCTGACTTCGACGCCAAGGTCGCAGTGGCCGAGACGGCGCTGTGGCGCGCGACGGTGGTCGGCGCGCTCCGCGCGAGAGGCACGACGTCGGTTGTCGGTCCGTCGGCACTGGCGCCCGAGGACATCGCAGCGTGGTTCCGCGCCACGGGCGGCCGCGGCGAGGTCGCCGGAATCAGCATCGAGGAGCTCGCGGCGATCTACGTCGAGGAGGGCGCGGCCGCGGGCGTGCGCGGGGATCTCGCGTTCGCACAGTCGATCGTCGAGACCGGCTCCTTCAACATCATCGGACCCAACAACTTCGCCGGTCTCGGCGCCTGCGACTCCTGCAGCGACATGACCCACTTCCCGACTCCCCGCGACGGGGTCCGCGCCCAGGTGCAGCACCTGCGCAACTACGGGGACGCGTCGTCCCGTGCCGACGGCCTCACGCACCCGCCCTCGCCGTACTGGTACGGACACGATCCCGGCACCGCTGCCCGGAACTTCAACACCTTCTTCGCGAAGGGGTGGGCGCCGACGTGGGAAGAGATGGGCGCGGGGAACTGGGCGACCGATCCCGGGTACGCCGGCAAGGTTCTCGCCGTCTACGACCGCATGCTCGCCTGGGTGGGCTAGAGGGCGCTCGGCGTTCGCGCCGGTCCTCCGTGCGAAGCTGGCGCGGTGGGCTCCGAGCCGGGCTTCGTCCTCGTGCACGGCGCCGGGCTCGGCGCCTGGATCTGGGATCCGCTGATCGCCCGGCTGTCGCGGCCCGCGCTGGCGATCGACCTGCCCGGGCGGGGCTCGCGCCCGGCTCCTCGCCGATCGGTGGGCATGAGCGCCGCGATCGAGGCGGTGGCGGCGGAGGCCCGGGCGTGGGGCGATCGTCCGCTCGTGCTGGTCGGCCACTCGCTCGGGGGCGTGGTCGCCCTCGGTGCCGCCGCCGAGCTCGGCCCCCGGGTGCAACGTGTCGTGCTCGTCGGCGGCGGTGCCGTGCCGTCGGGGATGAGCTATTTCGCCGCGCTCCCCACCCGTGACCGATGGGCGTTGAAGCTGGCGGCGGCGCTGCGCATTCCCGCGCCCGCGGCAGCGGTTCGCAGGGTGCTCTGCCACGACCTCGACGACGACACGGCCGAGCTCGTGGTGGAGCGGACCGCGCTGCCCGAGCCGTGGCGGATGTACGGCGAGAAGGTCCACTGGGACGCGCTCTCCCGGTCGGTTCCCATGACGTACGTGAAGCTCCTGCAGGATCGGGCCGTGTCGCCTGCACTCCAGGAGCGTTTCGCGTCGTACCTCCGCCGGCCCGACGTCCTCACGATCGACAGCGGGCACCTGCCGATGCTCGGGTCCCGGCTCCCCACCCTCGCCACCGCGCTGGAGCCCGCGTAGCACGCTGCGAGCACGCGGCCGTCCCGCGCCGTTCCCGACGGGCGTACGCTGCGCCGGCCCGCTCGCCCGCCCGATCCAGCAGGAGGCCCGCCGTGCCCGTGCCGCTCGACGAGTACCCGATCCACCAAGCACCGGTGTCGCTGCGCTACTTCGCCACGAGCGATCGCAACGTGTACGACCGCTGCATCTTCCAGGCGTTCGAGCGCAGCGGCGACGTCGAGCTGCTGACCGGTCTGGGCGTGTACCCCCACCTCGGCGTGATCGACGGGTACGCGACCGTTCGCCGGGGCGACCGCCAGGTCGCCGTCCGCACGTCCGACGCCCTCGGCGACGACCGGATGGAGCAGCGCGTCGGCCCGCTCCGCATCGACGTGCTCGAGCCCCTCCGCCGCCTCCGGGTGCGCTGCGACGCCGACGACCTCGGGGTCGGCTTCGACCTCACGTGGGACGCCGCCTTCCCGGCGGTCGAGGAGCCCCGCCACGTGCACCGCCAGGGCGACCGCCTCATCCTCGACGCCTGCCGGTTCGTCCAGGTGGGTGCCTGGGAGGGCGCGCTCCGGGTCGAGGGCGAGGAGCTCGCCGTCGACGATGCCAGGTGGTCGGGGACGCGCGACCGGTCGTGGGGCATCCGCCCGGTGGGCGAGGCGGAGCCGCCCGGACGCCCCGGCGCCGAGAACGGCGGGTTCTGGTGGTGCTGGGCGCCGCTGCGCTTCGACGAGTTCGCGATCGTGGTGATCGTCCAGGAGGGCCCGGACGGCCACCGGGTGCTGAACGAGGCGGTCCGGGTGTGGCCCGCCGAGTCGGGGCGGCCGCCCGAGCAGCTGGGCTGGCCCGAGATCGAAGTGAAGTACCGCTCCGGGACCCGCCATCCGGAGGGGGCCGTCCTCCACCTCACCGAGCGGGGACGCAAGCCGGTCACCGTGGAGGTCGAGACGCGCGGCTTCGTGGCCCTCAACGTGGGGCCGGGCTACGGCGGCGATCCCGACTGGGGTCACGGCCAGTGGCGAGGACCCGGTTGGGTCGACGGCACCGTCTACGACCTCACCGATCCCGCGGTCGCGGGCCGGATCCCCTTCGGTGTCGTCGACCACGTCGCCCGGGCTACCTGCGACGGCGCCGAGGGCTTCGGGATCTTCGAGCACGCCACGATCGGGCGCCACGACCCGTCGGGCTTCGCCGACCTCGGGGCCGTCGCCCCGTAGCCCAACCCGGCCGCGATCGCGGCGTTTGTCCGGAGCCGGCGCGGGTGGGACGACGAGGCTCCCGCCGCCGGCGGTTTGGCGGTGAACCCGGACGGGTAGGGGTGCCGCCGGGGGAAACACCGTTGGCCAAGGTCGCGCTCGACGAGGTCTCCAAGGTTTATCCCGACGGCACCGTCGCCGTGCACGGGCTGACACTCGACATCGGGGACGGCGAGTTCATGGTGCTCGTTGGTCCGTCGGGTTGCGGCAAGACCACGGCGCTGCGCATGGTCGCCGGCCTCGAGTCGATCAGCGCCGGCGAGGTCCGCATCGGCGACCGCTCGGTGAATCGGGTCCCCTCGAAGGACCGCGACATCGCGATGGTCTTCCAGAACTACGCCCTGTACCCGCACCTCAGCGTGCGCGAGAACCTCGCCTTCAGCCTGAAGCTGCACAAGGTCGACAAGGCGGAGACCCGGCGGCGCGTCGAGGAGGTCGCCGGCATCCTCGGGCTCGAGGAGTTCCTCGACCGCAAGCCCCGTGCCCTGTCGGGAGGCCAGCGCCAGCGGGTGGCCATGGGTCGCGCCATCGTTCGCGAACCCGAGGCGTTCCTGATGGACGAGCCTCTGTCGAACCTCGACGCCAAGCTCCGGGTGCAGATGCGGGCGGAGATCGCCCGGATCCAGCGCGACCTCGGCACCACCACGATCTACGTCACCCACGACCAGACCGAGGCGATGACGATGGGCGACCGCGTCGCGGTCATGAAGCGCGGGGTACTCCAGCAGGCGGCCAAGCCCCAGGCGCTCTACGACCGCCCCGTGAACGTGTTCGTCGGCGGCTTCATCGGATCGCCGGCGATGAACCTCGTCGAGGCGACTCTCGCCGAGGACCGCGACCGGCTCGTCGCCGTCGCCGGATCGCACCGGTTGACACTCTCGGACGAGCTCGTCGCCGCGCGGCCCGGTCTGCGCGCCTACGTCGATCGCCCAGTCGTCCTGGGTATCCGTCCCGAGAGCCTGGAGGACGCTGCCCTCGAGCCCGAGGCTCCGCCGGGCCGGCGCCTCCGGGCCGCGGTGGAGCTGGTGGAGCAGATGGGAGCCGAGGCCTACCTCCACGTGACGGTGGAAGCGCGGCCCGTCCTCACCGAGGACACCAAGGACCTCGCCCGGGACCTCGGCGGGGCGGACGACGGCCAGTTCGTCGAGAAGAGCGAGGCCCGCCGCACGGACTGCGTGGCGCGGGTCAGCCCGCGCAGCCAGGCGCGGAAGGGCGACCAGATCGACCTCGTCGTCGACACCAGCCGGCTCTACTTCTTCGATCTCGCCAGCGGGAGCGCGATCGACGGCGCCCCGGCGCCGGACGAGGCCCGACCCGCGCACGACCAAACGACAGGGGCAGGCACGACCACGGAGGTAGCACCATGAAGCGACTCACGAGATCGGTCGCGGCCGCGGCCGGCATCGTCCTCGTCGCCGCGGCCCTCACGGCCGCCGCGCCGGCCGCCGGCGGCGGCGGCGACGACCTGTCAGGCGAGTCCGTCGAGGTCGCGGCGGTCTGGACCGGCGCCGAGCAGGAGCGCTTCGAGCTGGTGCTCGAGGCCTTCGAGGACGAGACCGGCGCCGACGTCACCTTCACCTCGACCGGTGACGACATCTCGGCGGCGCTCGAGCCGCGCATCTCGGGCGGTGATCCCCCCGACGTCGCCATGTTGCCCCAACCCGGCCTCCTGAACGACTTCGTGGAGCGCGGCGCGCTCCAGTCGGTCGAGGACGCCGCCGGTGCGGCCGTCGACGAGAACTACGCGCCCATCTGGCGCGAGCTCGGCAGCGTCGACGGGACGCTCTACGGCGTCTGGTTCAAGGCCGCCAACAAGTCGCTCGTCTGGTACAGCACCGAGGTCTTCAGCGACGCGGGCGTCAGGCCCGCCGACGACTTCGAGGGCTTCATGGAGAACGCCCAGACGATCTCCGACTTCGGGGTCGCGCCGTTCTCGGTGGGTGGCGCCAACGGCTGGGTGCTGACCGACCTCTTCGAGAACATCTATCTCGGTCAGGCGGGCCCGGATCTCTACGACCAGCTGTCGCGCCACGAGATCCCCTGGACGGACCCGTCGGTCACCGAAGCGCTCACCACGATGGCCGAGGTCTACTCCGACGACTTTCTCGTGGGCGGCGTCGAGGGGACCCTCGAGACCGAGTTCCCGCGCTCGGTGCAGAACGTCTTCGCCGGCGATCCCGAGGGTGCGATGGTGATCGAGGGCGACTTCGTCGGCGGCGTGATCACCGGCGAGACCGACGCCAAGGTGGGCAAGCAGGCCAAGGTGGCGTTCTTCCCTGCCATCGAGGATGCCGAGGCGCCCGTCGTGACCGGCGGCGACGTGGCCGTGATGTTCACGAACACCGAGGGCGGCCAGGCGCTCATCGAGTTCCTCGCCTCGCCCGACGCCGCCGAGGTGTGGGCCGAGGAGGGCGGCTACATCTCGCCCAACCAGAACGTCGACTCCGACGCCTATCCCTCGAAGGCGCAGCGCCGCATCGCGGACGCGCTGGTGTCTGCCCAGCTCATTCGCTTCGACCTCTCGGACCTCCAGCCGTCGGAGTTCGGCGCCACCGACGCCCAGGGCATGTGGAAGCTCTTCCAGGACTTCCTGGCCAACCCGTCCGACGTGAACGGCATCGCCCAGCAGCTCGAGGACGCCGCCGCCCAGGCGTATGGCAGTCAGTAGCAAGTCACCACCAGCCGAAGCGGAGGCGGCGCCACCGGGGGCGCCGCCTCCCGCTCCGGCGACAGGGCCCGGGACGGGCCGCCGGCCGGGGCTCGCCCTCCTCTTCCTGCTGCCCGCGCTCGCGATCCTGGGCGCGCTCGTGGTGTACCCGATCATCTACACGGTGGTGCGGTCGCTGTTCGACCGCGGCGGCGACGACTTCATCGGGCTCGACAACTACCGGCGGATGTTCGAGAACGACCGCACCTTCCGCGCCATCCGCAACAACGCAGTGTGGGTGGTCACGGCGCCCACCCTCGCGACCGGCCTCGGCCTCGTCTTCGCCGTGCTGGCCGAGCGCGTCCGCTGGCAGACCGCCTTCAAGCTCGCGGTGTTCATGCCCATGGCGATCTCGTTCCTCGCCGCCGGCGTCATCTTCAGGCTCGTCTACGAGCGCAATCCCGAACGCGGCCTCGCCAACGCGGTGGTCACGAGCGTCGTCGACATCGTGCGCCCACCGGGCGAGTATCCGGGCGCGAGGCCCGCGGACGAGGACGGCCTCGAGCCGGACGGCGCCGCCTATGTCACCACGGGAGCGGTGGCGCCGGGCGAAGCCGTCACGATCGGCATGGTCGCCATCCGCCCCGACGAGGTCCCCGCCGACGCGGCGCGCGCCCGGGAGCCGCCAACGGGCGGCGACCGCGAGATCGAGGGCCTGGTGTGGCTCGACTTCACCCGAGGTGGGGGCGGCGAGCGCGGCGCCGTCGACCCGCGCGAGCTCGGCCTCCCCGGCATGAAGATCGAGGTCGTGCGCGACGGCGATGTGGCCGGCAGCGCGTCCACCGCCGACAACGGCCGTTTCACGATCTCCGACCTGGAACCGGGCGACTATCGCGTGCGCCTGGCGTCGTCGAACTTCCGCGAGCCCTCCGACGGCGTCGCCTGGCTCGGGGCCGCGCTCATCACCCCCGCGATCATCAGCTCGTTCCTGTGGATCTGGGTCGGATTCGCCATGATCGTGATCGGGGCGGGCCTCGCCGCGATCCCCCGCGAGACCCTCGAGGCCGCCCGCACCGACGGCGCGAACGAGTGGCAGGTGTTCCGGCGGGTCACCGCCCCGCTCCTCGCGCCCGTGCTCCTGGTCGTGCTGGTCACGCTGGTGATCAACGTTCTGAAGATCTTCGACCTCGTGTTCGTGATCGCGCCGCCGTCGGTGCAGGACGACGCCAACGTGATCGCGCTGGAGATGTGGCGCGTCTCGTTCGGCGGGGGTCGCAACCAGGGGCTGGGGAGCGCGTTGAGCGTCCTGCTGTTCGTGCTCGTGATTCCGGCGATGGCCTACAACATCCGGCGGCTGCGGAAGGAGCAGGGGTGACCACGACGACGAGCACCGCCGCCCCCCCGGCCGAACCTCCGCCCGCGACGGAGCCGCCGATCGCCCGGGAGTCCGTGGCTCGACGCATCGCCGGGGCCGCGTCCCGCGGCCCGCTGCACGTCGTGCTGATCGTGATCGCGTTGGCGTGGCTCACGCCCGCCGTCGGGCTCTTCGTCTCGTCGTTGCGAACGGTCGCCGACAACTCCGAGAGCGGCTGGTGGACAGCCCTCGCCGACTGGAGCTCCCTGTCACTCGAGAACTACCGGTCGATCGTCGACAACGAGGCGATCGTCGACGCGCTGCGCAACACCGTGCTCATCACCGTGCCGGCAACCCTCGGCGTCGTGCTGGTTGCAGCACTGGCGGCCTATGCGTTCGCCTGGATCGACTTCCGGGGGCGCGACTGGCTCTTCGTCGCCGTCGTGGCCTTGCTCGTGGTGCCGATCCAAGTGGCGTTGATTCCGGTCGCCAGCCTCTACGGCGACCTCGGCATCTACGGTGACATCAGCGGAGTGGTGCTCTTCCACGTCGCGTTCGGGCTCCCCTTCGCCATCTTTCTGCTGCGCAACTTCTTCGCCGGCATCCCGCGCGAGTTGCTGGAAGCGGCCCGCATCGACGGTGCCGGCGAGCTCAAGGTCTTCCGGATGGTCGTGCTCCCGATCGGGCTGCCCGCGATCGCGTCGCTGGCGATCTTCCAATTCCTGTGGACCTGGAACGACCTGCTCGTGGGGTTGGTGTTCGCGAGCCAGGAGAACGCGCCGATCACGGTGGCCATCCGCAGCCAGACCCGCCAGTTCGGGACCAACATCGACATCATCGCCCCGGCCGCGTTCTTGTCGATGATCGTCCCGCTCGTCGTGTTCTTCGCCTTCCAGCGCTACTTCGTGCAGGGGCTGCTCGCCGGTTCCGAGCGCTAGGCCCCCGCGTGGCCGTGCTCGGCCCGGAGCTTGCGGGTGAGAGCCTCGAGCGCGGGCGCGAGGCGGACCTCGTAGCCGGGCGCGCCCGCGTCGATCGAACGGACGTGCGGCGCCAGGGCGGCGACCGCGGCCGCGCGACGATCGCGCGCCGCGGCAAGCGGCTCCCGCCGGCGGGTGCGGCGGCCGCCGGCCATCACGTGCTCGAGCACCGGCGCGCCCTCGACCCGCGCCTCGTCCTCGAGCGCGATCACGTCGTGCGCGTACGCCTCGCCGTCGCGGACGCGGTAGATCTGCTTGCGCCCCGGCAGCGTGGTCTTGCCCGGAGCCACCTTCACCTTGGGCCCGGTCGGGTCCTCCACCAGCTTGTAGACGACGTCGAGGGACGGCGCGTCGCCGCTCGTGCCCAGCTGGGTACCGACGCCGAACGCGTCGATCGTGGCTCCGGAGGCGACGATCTCGGCGATGCGGTACTCGTCCAGGTCGCCGGAGGCGAAGATGCCGATCTCGCCGAGGCCGGCGTCGTCGAGCGTACGGCGGACCGAACGCGACAGCGCCGTGAAGTCGCCGGAGTCGAGGCGGACCGCACGAGGCACGATGCCCTCGGCTCGCAGCTGTGGCGCCATCGCCGCCACCAGCTGCGCGGCGGCTTCGGTGTCGTAGGTGTCGAGCAGCAGCACGGCCTTCCCCGGGTAGGCACGGGCGAACGAGAGGAACGCGTCGCGCTCGTCGCTGAACCGCATGACGTACGCGTGGGCCATCGTCCCGCTGAGCTCGAGCCCGAGCTCGCGGCCGGCGAGCACGAGCGAGGTACCCGACGCACCCCCGACGAACGCCGCCCGCGCCGCCTTCATGGCCGCGTCGGTGCCGTGGTCGCGGCGAGGCGAGAAGTCGACGAACGAACGATCGCCGCACACGCTGGCGATCCGGGCCGCCTTCGTCGCGATCAACGTCTGGAAGCCGATGCAGTTCAGGAGGAACGTCTCGACGATCTGCGCCTCGACGAGCGGGGCCGTGACGCGCACCAACGGCTCGTCGGGAAACACCACCTCCCCTTCGGGCACGGCCCACACATCCCCCGTGAAGCGCAGGTCACCGAGGTGGCGGAGGAACGACTCCTCGAACAGGCCGAGCGACCGCAGGTAGTCGAGCGCGGCATCGTCGAAGCGCAGCTGCTCGAGGTAGTCGAGCGCGACCTCGAGCCCGCACGCCACGAGGTAGCCCCGGCGCGGCGGGAGCCGGTGCGCGTACAAGTCGAACGTGGCCGGCGCCACCATCCCGAGCGCGTGGTAGCTCCCCGCCATGGTGAGCTCGTAAAGGTCGGTGAAGAGCGCCGCATCCGGGCCGAGGCCCGGCTCGCGGATAGCGTCGGGGCTTGCAGAGGCCACGCTCCGGAGGTCCCCCTTGGAGGTGTCGTCGAACATGACGTCCGCGCCGGTACTCCACGATCCTGCCACGTACGACCGCGGCTTCCCCTACGAGTACTTCCGAGAGTTGCGAGAGCACGATCCGGTCTCGCACCACGAGCACCCGCGCTGGGCGAACGGCTACTGGTCGCTCACCCGCCACGCCGACGTCCAGCGGGCCTCGCGTGACTCGGCGACGTTCCACAACGCCCCCCACCCGTTCCTGGAGGAAGCCGCCGACGACGACCAGTCGGGCACCTCCGAGCTGCTCATCTCGCACGACCCCCCCGAGCACACGAAGCTGCGCAAGCTGATCAACGCCGGCTTCACGCCGCGGCGCGTGAAGGACCTCACCGACAGGATCCAGGCCCGTGTCGACGACCTGTTCGAGGGGCTACGCGACCAGACCTCCTGCGACCTGGTCGAAGACCTCGCCCTCTGGCTCCCCCTGCACGTGATCGCGGACCTCGTCGGCGTACCGGAGGAAGACCGGCGCCAGGTGTTCGACTGGACCGAGCTGACGTTCGGGTTCGACCCGTCGGTCTCCCAGGACCAGCGCGGCGAGGCGGCGATGGCGATGTACGCCTACGCCGACCAGCTGTGCGAGGAGCGCCGGCGAGAGCCCCGTGACGATCTCATGAGCGTGCTCATCGAGGCCGAGGTCGACGGCGAGCGGCTGACGCAGATGCAGCTCGACCTGTTCTTCCTGCTCCTCCAGAACGCCGGCAGCGAGACCACCCGAAACCTCATCACCACGGGCACACTCGCGCTCCTCGAGCAGCCCGAGCAGCTCGACAAGCTCCGCGGCGATCTCACCCTCATGCCCCAGGCGATCGAGGAGCTGCTGCGGTTCGTGAGTCCGGTGATGCAGTTCGTGCGCACGGCGGTGGCCGACACCGAGGTCGGCGGCCAGCCGATCGCGGCGGGCGACCGCGTGGTGCTCTGGTACGCGTCGGCCAACCGCGATCGGCGCGCCTTCGGCGACCCCGACCACGTCGACATCATGCGCGAGCCCAACGACCACGTCGCCTTCGGCGCCGGCGGGCCGCATTACTGCCTGGGCGCGAGCCTGGCCCGCCTCGAGGGCAAGATCATGTTCGAGGCCATCGTCACCCGGTTCGAGGGCCTCGAGATCGACGGCGACCCCGACCACTTCCCCCGGGTCCACTCCAACCTCATCGACGGCTTCGCCCACCTCCCGATCCGCTACGCCGGCATCCGCTGAAGGGCCGTTCTGGCGTCGCTGAGCCGGATATCTTCCGGTCGAGCGACGCCAAATCGGCCCTCGTCGCCGACCGTTACTCGGTCGCGATCGCGCGGAGCACGTCGAGGCGGGCGGCGCCGCGGGCGGGGCGGACGCCCGCGAGCACGCCCGCGACCGCGCCCGCCGCCAGCACCACGAGCAGCTGACCGACCGGCGCCGAGAAGCGGCCGACGTCGGAGAACGGCCCGCCCGACGCCGCCTGCACGAGTGCCCAGCCCAGGAACACGCCCAGGCCGAGGCCGCCGATCGTGCCGAACACCGCGATCACCACCGACTCCCCGCGGATCATCGAGCGCAGCTGGCGGCGCGTCTGGCCCACCGCCCGGAGCAGGCCCAGCTCGCGAGTCCGCTCGTGGATCGACAGCGACAGCGTGTTGGCGATGCCCATCAGGGCGATGACGATCGCGAGGGCGAGCATCACGTAGACGATGCCGAGCATGGTGTCGACACCGGCGGAAACCGTGCTCACGTACTCCTCGGCGTCCTCCACGTCGGGCGCTCCGTGGTCGGCGGCGACCGCCTCGACCGCGGCGCGGCCGTCTGCGAGCGACACGCCGTCGGCGAGCGCGATGAGCACGCTCGAGTCGACGTCCTGCACCGCGTGCGGCGCCCACGCCTGGCGGGTCACGACGTACTCGCCGACGATGGTGCTGGAGTCGTAGACCGCGCCCACCTCGAAGTCGGCGGTCTCGCCGTCGACGAAGGTGACCGCGACGGGGGTCCCGACCTCCCAGTCGTTCTCGTCGGCGACCGAGTCCGAGATCGCGACCTCCTCGGCCCCGAGGTCCTCGATCGAGCCCTCGGCCACGTCGAGGTCGAGCACACCGGCGATCGTGCCCGGGTCGACGATGCCCACGGGCTCGGTGTCGCCGTCGAAGGCGACACGCGCCCGGCCGATGCCCTGCGCCGCCTCCACCTCCGCGAGCTCGGCGAGGTCGGTTGCGAGCTCGGGGCTGAGGCCGCTGCCCCCGAACGGCCCCGTGCTGATCACGAGGTCGCCCTGGAACGACTGCGACACGCTCTGGTCGAGCGACGACTTCAACGACGCCGCGAACACGGTGAAGAGCGTGACCACCCCGACTCCGACCATGAGCGCAGCGGCCGTGCCCGACGTGCGGCGGGGGTTGCGCATGGCGTTCTGGCGGGCGAGCGACCCGGGGAGGCCCCGGAGCGCCGGCAGGGGCGCGCCGATGACGGCGCTGGCGGGCCGGGCCACGACCGGTCCGAACACCACCACGCCCACCAGCGTGAGCAATGCCCCCAAGCCTGCCCGGGCGAGCACGTTGGCGCCACTGCCCAGCACCGCGCTCAGCACCACGGCGACGCCGATCGACGCGAGGCCCGCGCCGGCGACCGCCCGCACGAGCGAGCCGGCGCTGCGGTCGACGGCGACGTCGCGCAACGCCGCCAGCGGTGCGACCCGGGAAGCGCGCACCGCCGGCGCGACCGCGGCCACGACCGTCGCGCCGATCCCGGCGGCCAGGCCGGTCGCGACCGTCGTGCCCCGGAACACGAGCCCGCCTGCCGGCAGTGCGAACCCGAAGGCGTCGAACATCGCCTTCAGCAGGCCGGCGATGCCGAACCCTCCCAGGATCCCGAGGCCCGACGCGACCACGCCGATGAGCACGGCCTCGATCGCGACCGAGCCGAGCACCTGAGCCCGCCCGGCACCGAGCGCGCGCAGCAGCGCGGACTCGCGGCCCCGCTGGGCGACCAGGATCGAGAACGTGTTGTAGATGCTGAACGTGGCGACGAGCAGTGCCACCGCGGCGAAGATCGTGAGGAACGTGCGGAGCATGTCGAGGAACTCCTCGTTGATGTCGTCGATGCTCTCGCTCGCCAGTTCGTCACCCGTGATGACCTCGGCGCCGGCGGGCAGCACCTCGCCGATCCGCGCCGTCAACTCGCTCGCCGGCACACCCGGCTCGGCCCGAACCACGACGCTCGACACCGTGTCGGGGCGCTCCACCAGGTACTCCTGCGCCGCCCCGAGGGTGAAGGCCGCGTACGTCGACGCCCCGATGCCGTCCTCGGAGCCGAAGGTCGCGATGCCCACGATCTCCACCTCCACCGCGGCAGGCGTCAGCACGGTGGTGGTGTCGCCGACGTCGAGATCGCCGTCCTCGGCCGCGCCGCGGTTGATCACGACCTCCTCGGCGGTGCGGGGCGCGCGCCCTTCGGCGATCTCGTAGGGGTTGAGCTCCGGGTCGTCGATCCAGTTCCCCGCCAGGGTCGGCGGACCGTTCCCGCCGAGAGCGTCGCCGTCGTTGCCGAGCAACTGGCCGTAGCCCTCGATCGACCCCTCGGCGACGGCGACCCCGGTGACCGCGGCGACCTCGCCGACGAGTGAGTCGTCGAGTAGGCCGCGCTGGGCGTCGGGTTCGCCCGGGTCGGTGTCGAGCGTGGTCGTTCGGCGGACGACGGCATCGGTGCCGGCGTTCGCCTCCGTGAGCAGGTCGGAGAAGTTGGCCCGCATCGTGTCGCCGAGCGCGATCGTCCCGGAGAGGAACGCCACGCCCAGGAACACCGCGAGCACCGTGCTGACCATGCGGCGCTTGTGCGCCCACAGGCCCTTCAAGCTCACCTTGACCATGTCAGCTCCTCACCCTCCGAAGTCCTTCAGCCGGTCGAGGACACGCGATGCGGTGGGGTCGGCCATCCGGTCGACGATGCCGCCGTCGGCCAGGAACACGACCGAGTCGGCATAGCTCGCCGCCGCGGGGTCGTGGGTCACCATCACGATCGTCTGCCCGAGCTCGTCGACGGCGCGGCGCATGAACCCGAGGATCTCCGCGCCCGCGCGGGAGTCGAGGTTCCCGGTGGGCTCGTCGGCGAAGACGATGTCGGGTCGGCCCGCGAGTGCGCGCGCCACCGCGACGCGCTGTTGCTGGCCGCCCGACAGCTCCGACGGCCGGTGGTCGAGCCGGTCGCCCAACCCCACGGTGTCGACGATCCCGTCGAGCCAGCCGGGCTCGGCCCGGCGGCGGGCCAGCGCCATCGGCAGCGTGATGTTCTCGAGCGCGTCGAGGGTCGGGATCAGGTTGTAGGCCTGGAACACGAACCCGATGCGGTCCCGGCGCAGGAGCGTGAGCTGCTTCTCGGACAGCGCGCTCACGGCGACGTCGCCGAGGAACACGTCGCCTTCCGTGACGCGGTCGAGCCCGGCGAGGCAGTGCAGCAACGTCGACTTGCCCGAGCCCGAGGGGCCCATGATCGCGGTGAACCCACCGCGATCGAAGCCGACGCTGACCCCCGCGAGGGCCTCCACCCGGGTTGCTTCGTTCTTGCCGTAGACCTTCCAGACGTCGACGGCGCGGGCGGCGAGGTCGACTTGTGCGCGTGTTGCGGTCGTCGTCACGACGAGGACCTCCGGTTCGGGGGTTCGTACCTGCTTCTTCGCCGATCGTGGCGAAGCGGGCCGCGCCGGTCGTCGCCCGGGGGGAGGCTCTTCGGCTACTGCGGCTGCGGTAGCCGGGGGTTACTCGGCCCAGCCCGGTCGTACGAGGCCGGACTCGTACGCGATGACCACGAGCTGGGCGCGATCGTGCGCGCCGAGCTTCACCATCGCCCGGCTCACGTGCGTCTTGGCGGTTGCCGGGCTCACGAAGAGCCGTTCCGCGATCTCCTCGTTCGAGAGACCGGCCGCGACCAGGGTCATCACCTCGCGCTCGCGCCCGGTCAGCGAGTCGAGCTCGGGGCCGGCTTGCGGCTCCTTGGCCCGGGTGGCGAACTCGGCGATGAGGCGGCGGGTGACGCTCGGTGAGAGCAGCGCATCGCCCTCGGCGACGGTCCGCACCGCCCGGATGAGCTCCACCGGCTCGGTGTCCTTCACGAGGAAGCCGCTGGCGCCGGCACGCAGCGCCTCGAACACGTACTCGTCGACCTCGAACGTGGTGAGGATCACGCACCGGACACCCGCGAGCCGCTCGTCAGCGGCGATCGCCCGGGTGGCGGCGAGACCGTCGAGGCGGGGCATGCGGATGTCCATCAGCACGACGTCGGGATGCAGCTCCCTCGCCCGGGCGATCGCCTCCTCGCCGTCGGCGGCCTCCCCGACGATCTCGACGTCGTCTTGGGCGTCGAGGAGGGCGCGGAAGCCGGCGCGCACGAGCGCCTGGTCGTCGGCAAGGAGCACGCGGATCACCCGGCACCCGCCCAGCCGTCGAGCGGGAGCCGCGCCCGCACCCGGAACCCGCCTCCCGGTCGGGGGCCGGCCTCGAGCTGCCCTCCGAGCGCCCGCGCCCGCTCCCGCATCCCGGTGATGCCCTGGCCCGCGCCCCTGGCGCGACCGGCGGCCGCGGTCCCCGGCCCGTCGTCGTCGACCTGCAGGGTCAGCTCCCGCTCGGAGTACCCGATCCGCACCGTCGCGGTGGCCGGTCCGGCGTGCCGGGTGACGTTGGTGAGCGCCTCCTGCACGATGCGGAAGGCAGCGACGTCGACGTCGGAGGGCATCGAGCGGACCGGACCGTCACGCTCGAGCCGGACGGTGAGCCCCGCGCCCTCGGCACGCGCGACGAGCCCGTCGAGGTCGCCCAGACCGGGTGCCGGCGTGCGGGGCTCGGCCTTGTCCACCTGGCGGAGCACGCCGAGCACCGAGCGCAGCTCACGCAGCGCGTCCTTGCTCGCGTCCTTGATCGCGGTCATGGCCGTGCGCGCCTGAGCCGGCTCGTCGTCGAGGAGGTGCAGGGCCACCCCGGCCTGCACGTTGATGAGCGAGATGTTGTGGGCGAGCACGTCGTGCAGCTCCCGGGCGATCCGCATTCGCTCCTCACCGGCCCGGCGACGCGTCTCCTCCTCCCGAGTGTGCGCGGCTTCGACCACGCGCTCGCCCCGGATGCGCACGAGCTCGGCCGCGACCAACACCACGAGCAGCCACGCCGCGGTACCGGCGGCGTTGGCGCCCGACGGCGGCCCCTTGTCGTCGAGGTGCCACTGGATGACGAGGTACAGCGAATAGCCGACACCGCCCGCGACCCAGGAGAGGAGGCGATACCCGCCGGCGACGGCACTGAAGAACGCGACGACCAGCGCGAGGAACACCGGGCCGTGCGGATTGTCGAGCGCGAAGTAGCCGAGCGTGATCGCGAGCGCGCCCAGGAGCACGGCCGCCGGATACCGGCGCCGGACCACGAGCAGCGCCGGCCCCGCGAGCAGCAGGAGGAAGGTCAGCGCGTTCAGCGAGACGGTGTCGTCCTGCTGACGAGCGGCGCCGATGGTGCCCATGACCTGGAACACGGCCACCACGAGCGGGACGACCCACGCGGGCGCCGCCGCCAGCCAGCGGCCATCCCCCACCGGGGGGTGCGTCGGTGCGTTCCAGCTCACACCCGCACGGTAGGCGTCGCCCTGTGCCCCGTCGTCGAACCCGGGGGTGGGCCGTCGCTACGCCGCCGGGCGCAGCGCAGCGACCCTAGCTACCCCGGCCGGCGTATGCGAACATGTGTTCGTGTCCGGGGGCGCCACGATCCTCCATGCCGACCTCGACGCCTTCTATGCGTCGGTGGAGCAGCGCGACGACCCCCGGCTGCGGGGCCGTCCCGTGATCGTGGGCGAGGGCGTGGTGCTGGCGGCCAGCTACGAGGCGCGGGCGTACGGCGTCCGGGGCGCGATGGGCGGTCGGGAGGCCCGTCGACGCTGCCCGCACGCGGTCGTGGTGCCACCACGGATGGCCGCGTACGAGGAGGCGAGCAGGGCGGTGTTCGCGGTGTTCGACGACACGACACCGCTCGTCGAGGCGCTGTCGGTCGACGAGGCCTTCCTCGAAGTCGGCGGGCTCGCTCGGATCGCGGGCCCGCCGATCGAGATCGCGCGCGGCCTGCGCCGTGCCGTCCGCGACCGGGTGGGTCTCCCCATCACCGTGGGCGTCGCACGGACGAAGTTCCTCGCCAAGGTGGCGAGCGGCGTCGCCAAGCCCGACGGGCTGCTCGTGGTGCCACCCCGGGCCGAGATCGACTTCCTCCATCCCCTCCCGGTGGAGCGGATCTGGGGCATCGGGACCAAGACCGCGCCCAGGCTCCATGCGCGCGGTATCCGCACCGTCGCCGACCTCGCCCGCCTGACGGAGGCCACGCTCGTCTCGATGCTGGGGACGGCGGCAGGCAGGCACGTCCACGCCCTGGCCCACAACCGCGACCCCCGACCCGTGCAGACCCGCCGCCGGCGCCGGTCCGTCGCCGCGCAGCGCGCCCTCGGCCGCGGCCGGCGAGCGCCCGCCGCCGTCGATGCGGTCGTCGTCGCCCTCGTCGACCGCGTCACCCGCCGGCTCCGGGCAGCCGGCCGGGTGGGCCGCACCGTGGTGCTACGGGTCCGCTTCGACGACTTCTCACGCGCGCTGCGCGCCCACACGGTCCCGCAGGCGACGGCGCACAGCGGCACCGTCCTCGCCGCCGCCCGCGACCTCGTCGCCGCCCTCTGGCCTGCCATCGAAGGCCGCGGCCTCACGCTGATCGGTGTGGGCTTGACGAACCTCCAGGACGACGGCGCCGTCCAGCTCGCCCTTCCGTTCGAGCCGCGCTCGGGCCGCGATCTCGACGCCGCTCTCGACGCCGTCCGCGACCGCTTCGGCTCGGATGCGGTCACCCGTGCCGTCCTGCTCGGCCGCGAGCTGGGCCCGTCGGTGCCCCTGCTTCCCGACTGAGCCGGCTCCACGTCAGGGGACGGGCGCGGCTCGCGCGCGCTCGATCAACGCTTCGACCTTGTCGAGGACGAGGTCCTTCCGGCGGCGGTCGTCGATGGGACCGGCGATCCGGGCAACGACGGGTACCGATCGGGAGCCGAGACGCTCGCTTCGAACAGCTCACGTGGCCAGTAGCGAACCGCCGTGATCGCGTCCGCCTCGATGAGATCGGCCCTGACGCGGTCGTAGTCGTAGGAGTTGAGCTCGTACTGGTTGCCCCAGGGGTCCACGAGATCGAAGGCCCAGCACAGGTCGAAGTCGATGACGTCGCTCGGGACCAGTGGTTTGCCCAGCGGGCTGTTGATCTCGCCCGGGAGAGATCGGGTGAACGAGATGAAGGTCTGCGCGTCGACGCTGAACGCAACACCCGTCTTCTGAGGAATCATCGGGTGTCCTTCGCTGGCTTCGAACAACGCCAGCATGGTGTGGCCGCCGTCAGCCGAGATCTGGAGCGGGCCGCCCTCAAAGCCTGTCGCCCAGAACTCGTACTTCTCTACGGGTGCAAACCCAAGGTGCTCCGCGTACCAGGCCGCAGCCTCGGCTCTGTCGGGCACGCGAATGTGTACATGGTCGAGCCTGCCCATACGGAACTTCGTGTCGTTGGCCATGGTGTCCACACTAGAGAGCCAGGGCCCCGGTGGCTTGTACGAACGTAACCTCCAGAGGCAGCGCGACCATCAGCCGGCGATGCCGCCCCCGTTCGGGAAGTTGGCGCCGACCAGCGCCGTCACCGCGGTGCTAGCCGACCCGACGAGCGAAGTGGAACGAGCTGATGGCGAACCCCTGGCGCATGTAGAACCGGTGCGCCTCGGCGCGCTGGACGCCCGAGTCGAGGTCCAGCACGCGGCAGTCGGCTGCCAGAGCACGGCTGCCGAGCTCCGCGATGAGTGCGGCGCCCACGCCGTGGCTGCGCCGGGCTTGCGTCGTGACGAGGTCGTCGACGTAGAGCTTTCGCATCGTGCTGGTACTCGCCACGACGCGCCAGCCCGCGACACCGACGCATCGATCGTTGTCATATGCGGCGATGTAGCGCAGCCCCTGCGGGTACGCCTCGCCGTACACGCTTGCGAACGTCTCTGCGGTGAGATGCGGGCGCAACTCGCGCAGAACCGGGAGCACATCTCGCTGGAGACGGTGATCACCAGGCTCGATATCCACGATGAGCATGGAGAGCATCGTCGCGTATGCCGGCCATGCGCCCTGCCGCGCCCGCGATGAGTTCCGCCCGGTCGATCCGTCTCCCGGAGAGGCCCGAAGGGAGGTCCGCGTGGGCGCGCCCGAGGAGAGCCCGACGATCCTGGTGGTCGTCGGCAGCGCCATCACCCGCGCTCGCACTCGGGCGGTCTGCGCTCGCATCCGGGCGTTCGTCCCCGGCCGGGCGCCCCTCGTGACCTGTGACGTGGGTGCGGCCGAGCCCGACCTCGAAACCGTCGATGCCCTTGCCCAGCTGCAGCTGACCGCCCTCCGGCTGGGATCGACCGTCCGCCTGCGTCACGCCCGGGGGGACCTGCGCGAACTGCTCGCCCTCACCGGGCTGGCGGAGACGCTCGGGCTCCCCGTCGACCTACTCGGGCGGCGTGGGTGGGAGCCCGAACAGCGGGAACAACCGCTCGGTATCGAGAAAGAAGTTGAGCGCCGCGATCCGACCGTCTGACAGCTCGAGGACGTGCAGCGCGAACGGCTCGTAGCCGTTGCCGGAGCCGGCCCGGCGGTACTGCCCCACCGCCGGCGCTCCGTTCGCCGCCACCGGCACCAGTCTCGAGCCGCGACAGCCGATCCCGGGCCCGAGCATCCAACGACGGATCTCGGCGGGGCCCCGGAGCCAGAGATCGTAGGGCGGCATGGAATGGGTGGCGTCGTCGTGGAGCAACGCGACCAGGGCGTCGACGTCGTAGCGCTCGAACGCGTCCAGGTAGCGGGCCACGACGGCCTGCTGGGCGTCGTCGACCCTCGGAGGCGCGTCGGTGCTGAGGCCCGCCGTCCCGAGCGTCGCCCGTGCCCGCTGCAGGGCGCTGTTGACCGCCGCCACGCTCGTGCCGAGGAGCTCGGCGACTTCGCTCGCCCGCCACCGCAGCACCTCGCGCAGGACGAGCACCGCCCGCTGCTGCGCCGGGAGGTACTGCAGCGCGGCCACGAACGCGAGCCGGATCGTCTCGCGTGCCACCGCCAGCTCCGCGGGATCGCCCTCTTCGGGGAGCACCCGGCCGTCGGGGACGGGCTCGACCCACGCGCTCTCGGGAAGGGGGGCGCCGAGCGACGCATCGGCCGAGCCGACCGGCCCGAGATCCATCGGCCGGGCCCGGCGCCGGCGCCCGTTGAGCAGGTCGAAACACACGTTGGTCGCGATGCGGTACAGCCACGATCGCAACGACGATCGCCCTTCGAAGCGGTCGAAGCCCCGCCACGCCCGCACGAGCGTCTCCTGGACCGCGTCCTCGGCCTCGAACGCCGATCCCAGCATCCGGTAGCAGTACCCGGTGAGCTCGACGCGGTGCTGCTCGAGCTGCCGTTCGAGCTCGACGGACGGGGGGCTCGTGTCGGCTCGGGCGTCGGCCATCGCGCCACCTCGCTCACGAGTTTGGAGGGGGGAAATCACACCCATCGTAGGCACCGGCGCCCGAGCCGCGGCCAGACGAGCGCGTGAGCGGCGCAGGCCGATGATTTTCCGCTTCCCGAGACGTCGGGATGGGTGAGACTCCTCCCCTGTCGAGTTCCGGATCCCGGATTCGTCGACAGGGAAGGAGCGGACCCGAAGCCCTGATGCTCGACCTCAAGCGGGGTTGAGACCGTAGGGTCCGGCCCCGGGCAGGATCGCAGACCGGTACGAACCACGCCAGCACGAATTCGGGAGGCCGCAGCTCATGGGAGCCGAGCCCGTGTCCGCAAGTGAGTCGAGCGCACCCCTCGCGATCGAGGCGTCGGGCCTCGTGAAGGCGTTCGGCGACGTCCGTGCCGTCGACGGCATCGATCTCGCCGTGCCCGCCGGCACCGTGTACGGCGTGCTGGGCCCGAACGGCGCCGGCAAGACCACCGCCATCCGCACGCTGGCCACGCTGCTGCGCCCCGACGCGGGCGAGGCCCGCGTCCTCGGCCACGACGTCGTGCACGAGGCCGATGCGGTGCGCAGCCGGGTGAGCCTCACCGGCCAGTTCGCCTCCGTCGACGACGAGCTCAGCGGGACCGAGAACCTCGTGCTGCTGGCGCGGCTCCTCGGCTACTCGCGGTCCGACGCCCGCGGCCGGGCCCGCGACCTGCTCGAGGCATTCGGGCTGGCCGACGCGGGCGACCGTCTGGTCAAGAGCTACTCCGGGGGCATGCGCCGCCGCCTCGACATCGCGGCCAGCATCGTGGCCACCCCGGATCTCATCTTCCTCGACGAGCCGACCACCGGGCTCGATCCCCGCAGCCGCAACCAGGTGTGGGACATCGTGCGCGCGCTCGTCGCGCAGGACACCACGGTGCTGCTCACCACCCAGTACCTCGAGGAGGCGGATCAGCTCGCGGACCGGATCGCGGTGATCGACCACGGTCGCATCATCGCCGAGGGAACACCGGCCGACTTGAAGGCCTCCGTCGGTTCGGGCGCGCTGCACGTGCGACTGCAGGACGGTGAGCGTCGCGCCGACGCCCAGCGCCTGCTGACGTCCGCCTTGGGGGTGCCCGTGCACCTCGAGCCCGATCCCGCGGCCATCTCGGCCCGGGTCCCCGACGGGGATGTGGTGCCCGACGCGCTCGCCGAGCTCTCGCGCGCGGGGATCGCGGTCACCGACTTCTCCCTGGGCCAACCCAGCCTCGACGAGGTCTTCCTCGCACTGACCGGACGGCCCGCCGAGGACCCGGCTGCCACCGACGACACCGACCACGCCGGCGAGTCCGGCGAGTCCGACGAGGAGGATGCAGCGTGACGACCACGACCATCGACTCGACCGCCACCGCCACGTTGCAGAGTGCGCTGTCGACCCAGGCCCGGCCGCCCCGACCGGGCCCGCTCACCGCGTCGGTCGCGTTCGGGTGGCGGGCCATGCTCAAGATCAAGCACGTCCCCATGCAGCTCTTCGACGTGACGGCGTTTCCGATCATGTTCGTGCTGCTCTACACGTATCTCTTCGGCGGCGCGCTGGCAGGCTCGCCCCGCGAGTACCTCCAGGACCTGCTCCCCGGCGTCCTCGTCATGACCGTGGCCTGGATCACCATGTACACCGGGCAGGGGTTCAACACCGACATCTCCAAGGGCGTCTTCGACCGGTTCCGCTCGTTGCCGATCTGGCGGCCGGCCGTGCTCGTGGGGATGCTGCTCGCCGACGCCGTGCGCTACACGCTGGCCTCGATCGTGATCCTCACGGTCGGCATCGCGCTGGGGTTCCGGCCCGACGGTGGGCCGCTCGGCGTGCTCCTCGCCGTGGCGCTGCTGCTGGTGTTCTCGTTCAGCCTCTCGTGGGTGTGGACCGTGTTCGGCCTGCGGCTCCAGACGCCCGAGTCCGTCATGCAGGTGAGCATGACGGTGCTGTTCCCGCTCACGTTCGCCAGCAACGTGTTCGTCGATCCCGACACCATGCCCGGCTGGGTGCAGGCGTTCGTCAACGTGAACCCGATCACGCACCTCGCGAGCGCCGCCCGCGATCTCATGCACGGTAGCGCCGCCGGCGACATCGGGTGGGTGCTGTTGTGGTGCGTCGCGCTCGTCGCCGTGTTCGCCCCGATCACGATGCGTCTCTAAAACAGCGAGCGGTAGCGACTCAGGCTCTCTGGGACCGCCCGGCGAGGTAACGGGCGGCTGCCGCGCGGCATTCGGCGTCGGCGAAGGCCTCCGCGAGCAGCGCGACGTCGGCGTCCGCCCCGGCGTCGGTCGCGGGTACCGCCGGCACCGCCGCCTCCACGAGTTGCTTCATCGCCCGCAGCACCAGGGCGGGCTTCGATGCGACCTCGCGGGTGAGCTGGCCGGTCGCGGCCTCCAGGTCGTCGTCGGCGACGACGCGGTTCACGAACCGCATCTCGAGCGCTTCGGCGGCGGCAAAGGGGCGCCCGGTGATCACGAGCTCCTTCGTGAGCGCGGGACCGAGCTCACGCACGAGCCGCGGGACACCCGTCCAGAACAGCGGGATCCCCAGGTCGACCTCCGGGATCCGGAACACCGCGCTCGCCGAGGCGAGGCGCAGGTCGCACGCTGACGCGAGCACCACCGCGCCGCCGACGCAGTGCCCGCGAATCGACGCGATCGTCGTGGCCCGCATCTCGCCGATGGCCTCGGCCATGGCCCGCCCGGCGCGCGCCGACTGCTGCGGTGGGCCGGTCTCGGTCCAGGTGGCATCGCCGAGATCGAACCCGGCCGAGAAGGCCGATCCCTCCCCTGCCACCACGACCACCTTCACGGCCGGTTGCGCGTCGAACCATGCTGCTGCGCGCGGGAGCTCCTCCAGCGCGGCGCGGTTCAGCGCGTTGCGCTTCGCCGGCCGCGCCAGCGTGATCCGACCGGCCGGCCCGTCCGATTCGATCCGGATCGCCGACGTCTCGGGTGCCGCCGCGGTGTGGTCCCCCTGTGCCCCGATCGCCGTAGCCTACGGGCCCGACGCTCACGCCAGGTCGGGCAGCGCTCGGCTCCAGGAGTCGCCGTCGACGTACGAGCGCAGCAGTGCCATGGCCGTGGCCCGATCGAGGACGCCGAGCCGGCCACCGATTTCGGCATAGGCGATGGCGGCACCGAACGCCGCCGTCGTGGCGCCGTCGAAGGATCTCATGGTCGTGCTTGGCCGCCATCGACTCGCTGAGGCCGTCGAGCACGGCGTCGAAGCGCGCTCGCAACCACCGGGCGTCGTCGTCGTCGATCATGCCCGGGTCTTACCCAGGCCGACCTCATTCGACTCCTCGCCGGCCATATGCGTGGTTCACTACCCCGATGCTGCATCACGTGACCTTGTGGGTCCCCGACCTCGCGCGGGCCGAGGAGTCGTGGAGCTGGCTCCTCGGCCGGCTCGGCTACACGCTCGACCGCTCCGTCGACAGCGTCCTGCTCTTTCGGCACGAAGCCGGCTTCGCGGTCGCGCTCGAGCAGTCGAGCGACATGGTGCCCGGCATGCTCTACAGCCGCATGCGGCCCGGGCTCAACCATCTCGCCTTCACCGTCGTGCAACCACAGGCACTCGACGAGATCACCCGGCGTGCGCCGGAGCATGGTTGGTCGGCGCTGCCGGCCGACCGCCACCCCATCGCCGGCGGTGCGCCGGTCGCGTACCTCGAGGATCGCGACGGCTTCGAGATCGAGCTCGTCGCCGACGGGGCGCCGTGACCGCGGCTACGCCGTGGCCCCCGCCACGACCGCCAGCGTCGGGATGCTGTAGCCGGTCGCGGATCGGAAGGGTTCGAGCGTTGCCTCGAGCGTCGAGCGCACCGCGGCCGCCTCGTCGGCGGGCAATGAGGCGACCAGCGCCGGCACGGGCCCACTCACCGCGGTCTGCACCGCCCAATAGGCGTCGAAGCCGGCGTACTCCATCACGCCTTCCATCTCCCGCACCGTGACGGCGGAGAAGCCGGTGGCCGTGAGCAGTTCCTGATTGCGGTCAGGTGCCGAGAGCGAGAAGACGCCGCCCGGGCCGAAGGGGTCCCCGGGGGGCACGTGCCCGTTCTGGATCAGCGCACCCATCATGAGCGCCACCCACGCGTTGCGCTCGGGAGCGCCCATCACTGCGTACGCCAACCGGCCGCCGGGCCGCAGCACGCGACGAATCTCACGGAACGCCCGGGCGGGCTGGGGAGTCAGCATCAGACCGAGGCGAGAGATCACACCGTCGACGCTGTCGTCGGGAAGCTCGAGGTCCTGCGCGTCCATGACGTGGCATTCGACGCAGCTGAGGCCGCGTGCCTCGGCCCCACGCCGCGCCGCCTCCACCATCGCCGGCGCCAGGTCGGTCGAGATCAGCCGTCCCTCGGGGCCGATCCGGTCCGCGGCGAGGAATCCCGTCTCGCCCGGACCGGCTGCGAGCTCGAGGATCGTCGCACCGGGCCGCGGCTCGATCCGGTCCACGATCCACTCCGACGCCGGCAGGAATCCCGCGAAGACATGATCGCGATGTCGGTCCCATGCGGACCCGAGCCCGTCCCACAGGTCGCGCGCGGCCTCGGTCAGGTCGTCGTCGGACATCGGTCAGGCCGGGCGCAGCTCGGTGAGCGCGGCCGCGTTCTCCCGGAGAATCTTGCGGCGGGCGCCGTCGTCGAACTCCTTGAGCTCGGAGGCGTAGTCGAGGGGCCTGGGCATCCCCTCGATGTGGGGCCAGTCGGAGCCGAAGATGACGCGCTCCGGGCCTACGAGCTCGGCGATCTCGTAGGGGTCGTCCTCCCAGAACGGGTTGATCCAGATGTGGCGACGGAAGATGTCGGTCGGGTCCTCGGCGAAGAAGCCCGGGATCCGGCGATTCACCGAGGCCAGCTTGCGGAACATGTCGGGCAGGAACTCGGAGCCGTTCTCGACCGACGCGACGCGGAGGTTCGGGAACCGCACGAACAACTGGTCGAAGATCAGCGACGCCAGGAAGTCGTAGATCGCGCGCTCCATGGCCAGCAGCTTGATCGACGGCCGGTTCCCTCCCTCGAAGGTGGCGGCGAACCCGTCCTTGGCGTAGCCCTGCGACGAGTACCCGCTGTCGCCGGCGTGCACCACGATCGTGATGCCGGCCTCGTTCGCACGCGCCCAGAACGGATCGAACATCGGGTCGCCGGGCGGGAGCTGACCGGTGATCGTGGTGGGCGCGGCGGGGCGCATCACGACGAGTCGGGCGCCGCCGGCCAGCGCCCACTCGAGCTCGCTCACCGCGAAGTCGACGTCGGCGAGCGTGATGTAGGGGGCGCTGAAGATCCGCCCCTGGTAGTCGAATCCCCAGTCCTCGGCGAGCCAGCGGTTGAACGCGCGGAACATGTGCGTGACCGCCTCGGGGTCGTGACGGAGCAGCTCCTCGTACACCATGCCGAGCGTCGGGAACATCCACACGCTCTCGAGCCCGAACTCGTCCATGACGGCGAGCCGGGCATCGCGGTCGCGGTACTCGGGCCGGATGGGCTCTCGCTCGCGCAGGAAGTCGGTCGGGAAGCGCTGGTCGGGGTTGCCCCGGAAGTAGTCGCTGAGGGCACCCGCCTTCGCGATCGGATCGAACGTCGGATTGGTGACCGCCCGACTCACCCGTCCGCCGATCACGTGGTACTTGCGCCCGCCGATCTCGGCCCATTGGATCACCCGCGGGCCGAGCTTCGGGTCGAGGTGGCGGGTGAAGGCGTCGAGCGCCTCGTAGTAGTGGTTGTCGGCGTCGACGGCCGGATAGTCGAGCTCCATGGCCCGATCGTACGCGCTGCTGCTACCTGGTGGCGGCGTCCAGCGCAGCGAGGTGCTCCCGGCGCTGCGGCTCGTCGATGAAGGACGCCAGGAACGAGTTGCGGGCGACCGCGAGCACCTGCTCGTCGGTGAGCCCGAGCGCGCGGGCGGTCGCGGCGTAGTTGTCGCCCACGTAGCCGCCGAAGTACGCAGGGTCGTCGGAGTTGATCGTCACGCGCAGCCCCCGTTCGAGGAGCCGGCGGAGGTTGTGGTGCTCGAGATCCTGGAACACCCGGAGCTTGACGTTGGACAAGGGGCACACCGTCAGCGGGACCTGCTCGCGGACGAGCCGGTCGACCAGTGCGTCGTCCTCGAGGCAGCGGACCCCGTGGTCGATGCGGCGGGTACCGAGGAGATCGAGCGCCTGCCTGATGTAGTCGGCCGGGCCCTCCTCCCCCGCGTGGGCCACGGGCGCGAGACCCTCGGCCCGGGCCCGGTCGTAGACGGCGCGGAACTTCTCGGGCGGGTTGCCACGTTCGGCCGAGTCCAACCCCACCCCCAGGAGCGCGTCGCGCCGGCCGAGCGCGGTGTCCAGGGTGCTCATGGCCGAATCCGCGCTGAGGTCGCGAAGGAAGCACAGGATCAGCCCCGATGTGATCCCGAGCTCCCGTCGCCCCTCCGCGAGCGCGGCGCTGATGCCGTCGACGACGGCTTCGAAGGGAACGCCCCGATCAGTGTGAGTTTGGGGATCGAAGAAGATCTCGGCGTGGCGGACGCCCTGGGCTGTCGCCCGCCCGAGGTAGGCACGCGTGAGCTCGTAGAAGTCACGTTCGGTGACGAGCACGCGGCAGCCCGCATAGTAGAGGTCGAGGAACGACTGGAGATCGTCGAAGACGTAGGCGCGCCGCACCGCGTCGACGTCGGGAAACGGCAGGTCCACCCGGTTGCGCCCGGCGAGCTCGAACATCATCTCGGGCTCGAGCGTGCCCTCGATATGGAGATGCAGCTCCGCCTTCGGCAGCGCCAGGAACGCGGCGTCGTCCATCCGGCCGCAGCGTAGGCCGGCCGCAGCGTAGGCCGGTCGCAGCGTCGGTCCCGGAAGTCGGGCCATCCGTGCCACGATCGCGTGCGTGTCGATCGACGACGCGCCGCTGCCGGAGGAGAGCATCCTCGTCCTGCACGAGATTCGGCTTCGTGGCGTGCTCGACGCACCGCCGGCGGAGCACGGCGAGATCCTCGTCGCGCGCGGCTACCTCGAGCGGAGGGGCGCACGCACCGTGCTCACCACGCGGGGACGCGAGCTCCACGAGGCGTGGGTGCGCGTGGAGGTCGGCTCCCAGAGCGAACGGCGCATCACCTCCGTCTACGAGCACTTCCGGCCGCTCAACACGCAGCTGCTGGATGTGAGCACCGCCTGGCAGGTCCGGCCCGGGAACGTCGCCAACGACCACTCGGACCCGGCATACGACTGGTCGGTGATCGACCGGCTGGTGGCACTCGACGAGCGCGCCGGCCCACTGGTGGCCCGCGCCGGTGACGCGCTGGCTCGCTTCGCGGCCTATCGGCCCCGGCTCCGCCAGGCCCGCCGGCGGGTGGAGGAGGGCGAGCACGACTGGTTCCTCTCTCCCCGCTGTGACTCGTACCACACGGTCTGGATGCAGCTCCACGAGGATCTCCTGCTCGCGCTCGGCATCCCGCGTGGTGACGAGGCCCCCCGTGGGCGGCCTTGGCAGGATTCGTCACGAAGTTGACATTGCTGCCATGCCCGTCATCGCTCATGATCGTCGCATGGGCGCCCGCGCGCACTGCGTCGCCGTCGTAACCTTCGACGGCTTCCAGCTCCTCGACCTCGCCGGTCCCGTCGAGGTGCTGCGGAGTGCCACCCGGCTCGGAGCGGACCCGCCGTACGTCTCGGTGATCACCACGCCACGGGGGCGGCCCGCCCGCTCGGAGAGCGGGGTGAGCGTGGCGGCCGACGCCTCGCTCGCCGAGCTCGCCCGCAACCGGCGGCGCGTCGACACCCTCGTCGTCGTGGGCGGCGACGGGACGCGCCGGGCCCGCACCGACGCCGACCTCGTGGCCGATCTCGCCGCCGTCGCCCGCCGCGCGGGGCGCATCACCTCCGTGTGCACGGGCGCCTGGTTGCTGGCCGCGGCCGGCCTGCTCGACGGCTACGAGGCGACGACCCACTGGTCGTCGTGCGCGGCGCTGGCGGAACGCCATCCCGAGGTGCTCGTGCATCCGGACCGCCTCTACGTCCACGATCGCGATCGGTGGACCTCGGCCGGGGTGACCGCGGGGATCGACCTGTTCCTCGCCCTGGTCGAGCACGACCACGGCTCCGCGGTGGCGCACCAGATCGCGGGCTGGCTCGTCGTGTTCGCCCACCGCCCCGGCGGCCAGTCGCAGTTCAGCGCCCAGCTGCGCGCCCGGCCGGCGGCCACGCCGTCGATCGCCGAGCTCCAGCGTTGGATCGGCGACCACCTCGACGAGGACCTCGGTGTGGGCGCCCTGGCCGCCCGCGTCGGGATGAGCCCGCGCACGTTCGCCCGCTCGTTCCGCCGCGAGACGGGCACGACGCCCGCGGCCCACGTCGAGGAGCTGCGCGTGGAGGCCGCACGGCGCCTGCTCGAGAGCAGCGACCTGACGGTGGCAGCGCTCGCCCGCCGCGTCGGCCTCCGGAACGCCGAGACGCTGCACCGCGCGTTCCAGCGGCGCGTGGGCACCACCCCCGATCGTTACCGCCAGCATTTCCGCCGGCGGGTGTCCTGAGAGGAGCACCAGCGTGCAGATCGCCATCGGCCTCTACCCGGGCTACACGGCCCTCGACGCGTTCGGCCCCTACACCGTCTTCGCCAACCTGCCCGACGCCTCGGTCGTGCTGTGCGCGGCCGAGCGAGGCCGCGTCAGCGACGACGCCGACGTGCTGCACGTCGACGTCGAGCACACCTTCGCCGACGTTCCCACGCCCGACATCCTCCTCGTACCGGGCGGCCTCGCCACCCGCCGGATCGCCAGGGACGGCGGCGCGATCCTCGAATGGATCCGGGCCGCCCACCCGACGACGACGTACACGACCTCCGTGTGCACCGGCGCGCTGCTCCTCGGCACCGCCGGCCTCCTCGACGGCGTGCGGGCCACCACGCACTGGATCGCGTACGACGCGCTTCGCAACCTCGGCGCCGAGACGACCGAACAGCGCGTCGTCATCGAGGGTCGGATCGCCACCGCGGCGGGCGTCTCCGCCGGGATCGACCTCGCGTTGACCCTCGTCGACCGGTTGCAGGGACCGGAGGTCTCCCAGGCGGTGCAGCTGGGCATCGAGTACGACCCACAGCCTCCCCACGACGCCGGCGCCCCGTCGAAGGCGCCCGCCGCGATCCGCGACCTCGTCGCGGGCGTGATGGCCGGCGCCGAAGAACGGGCGCTCGCCGAGCCGTGACGGCCCCGCGCCCCGAGATCTTGCATCGGGGCCAGCAGGGCTCCTCGAGCAGCTCGATGCCGTCTGGCGAGGCCGCATCGACCGGATCGGCGGGCTCCTCGCCGACGATCACGACGGAGGAACGAATCCATGACCGTCCCCAACGTCCGCACGGACCCCGAGTCGCTGACCATGACGATCACCCCGAGCTTGCCGCCACGCTCGAGCGGGCGTGGCAGCTGTGGGCCGACCCACGCCAGCTCGAGCGGTGGTGGGGGCCCGCCGACCTACCGGCAACCGTCGTCGACCGCGACCTCACGCCCGGCGGACGGGTGACCTACTTCATGACCGGGCCCGACGTCAGCGGCGCCGAACGGTGCCGATCGGCGTCTCGGCGACGCGCACCGGACGGCCATCCCGAGGCTAGGTCACTTCGCGAAGCCTCCCGGTCTTCACGTCGTAGACGAAGCCCCGAACCCTGCTCTTGTCGGGGACGAACGGGCTCGCCTCGATACGCGCGATCGACTGGCGCACGTCAGCATCGACATCGGCGAACGACTCCAACGCGAACGGCGGGCGGATGCCCGTGTCCTGCTCGATCTGGCCCTTCACTTCATCGTCGGAGAACGTGAGCATCCCGCAATCGGTGTGGTGGACGAGAACGATCTCCTTCGTACCGAGGAGTCGTTGCGAAATGGCCAGCGACCGAATGGCGTCGTCGGTCACGACACCCCCGGCGTTACGGATCACATGCGCGTCGCCCTCCTCGAGCCCCAGCGCGCGAGCCGGGTCCAGCCGGGCGTCCATGCAGGCGATGACGGCCACTTGCTTGGCGGGCGGCATCGCGAGGTCGCCCTTGCCGAATCCCGCCGCGTAACGGTCGTTGTTCCTCAGGAGCTCTTCCGCGATCGTCATGGCTCGCCTCCCGGGCGCTGATGTTCCGAAACCCGATCATAGGGGTCAGAATTAGTCACGAGGGAGTACGCGTCTGCCTGCCGACGCGGTTGGGCTTTCAGCGCGCTCCCGTCGTCACGCCTCGACCGGGTCGAGTGCCGGCAAGCGCCGCACGAGCACGTGGCCGAGGGCGGTCCCGAGGAGCGTGGCCACCACGACCGTGGGATAGAGGTCGTGCGGGAACACGAACAGCATGAGCAGCCCGGCCGCGAGCGGTCGCCGGATGAGGACGGCGATCGCGGCCGTCATCGCGCCCGCGAGCGCCACCATCGACACGTCCTCGGGCAGCATCGCCGCGAACGCGAGGCCGGCGCCGGCGCCGGCGAACATGAGCGGGAAGAAGCGCCCACCGCGCCAACCCGTCGCGAGCAGCAACGCCGTGGCGCTCAGCTTGGCGAGAGCGATCCCGACGAGGTACAGGGCCGAGGCATCGGTGTCGTCGATCAGCGTCTGGATGCCGTCGTGGCCCGAGAAGAGCACCAGCGCCGACACCGACGCCAGGACGCCGAGCACCACCCCACCGACGGTTGCCCGGACGACAGGGCGGGTCGCGAGCCTTGCCGCGCGGATCTCGACCGCCTTCTTGACGAGCAGGTAGGCCACGGCCGCGAGCGCCCCCGCCACCGTCGCCGCCGCCGCCCAGAGCAGGTCGGTGACCGCGAAGTCGTACGGCCGGAACGTGTAGTCGAAGTACTCGTCGCCCGGCGACAGCACCGAGAACGTGAGCGCGCCGGCGCCCGCGGCGACCACGCCGAGCGCCACGACCACGAGGCGGCGCGGCTGCCTGCGCACCTCCCCCTCGTCGAGTGGGAGCAGCGCGGCGCCGGCGGTGCCGAAGAGGGTGCCGAGGGCGGCGACCACGCCCACGTAGTCGAGGGAGACGGCCGCGCGCGCGCCGACGCCGATGACCCGCGAGATCCACGATGCCAGGCCACCCACGAGCGCGACCAGGGCCGCCTCCGGCCCGAGCGCAGCACCGAAGGTGAGCGCGGCGAGCGCCGTCACCATGGAGTTCGGCAGGTGCCGGTAGTCGAAGGCCCGATCACGCCGGAAGTCCGCCAGCGCACTCTGGAGGTCCTTCGGCCACTCGCCCAGGAAGCGGGCACAGAGACCGGCGACCAGGCCACCGATCGTGCAGACCGGCAGGATGAACTCCCAGTTGCCGGCATCGGCACCGATCGCGTCGGGCAGGTCCTTCCAGACCAGGTCGATCAGCCACTCGAGCAGCTTGATGAATCCGACGGTGGCGAGCGCCCCGATCGCGCCGAGCAGGACCATCGTGGCGGCCACGACGGCGATCCAGCGCAGGCGATCGCCCGAACGACGCTCGCTCGGGGGCGGGAGCACGCGGAGAGGGTAACGACCACCGCCGTGCCCGGAAGTGGATGCGTTCCCCGCCCGTATCGTCGTACGGTGCGACGGCGGCAAGGAGGACGACGAGATGACCGATCGCGCGACGCTCGAGGCGAACCGGGAGATCGGGCGCCGGGTGCTGCTCGAGATCTGGAGCGAGGGGCGCCTCGACGTCGCCGACGAGCTCTACGCCCCCGGCTACGTCGACCACGTGAACCGCGGCCCCGAGCCGGCGGAGGTCCACGGCGCCGCCGGCCTCAAGGAAGCGGTCACGCTCTTTCGCACCGCCTTCCCCGATCTCCGCTACACCGTCGACGACGACATGGCCGAGCGTGACCTCGTCATGACCCGCTTCTCGGCCCGGGGCACGCACCGGGGGCCGTTCCTCGGCGCCGCCCCCACCGGCAAGGCGGTCGCGTACACGGGCATCGACGTCAACCGGATCGTCGCCGGCCGCATCGTCGAGTCGTGGGTGCACTACGACGCCCTCGGCCTCCTCCAGCAGGTCGGCCTCGTGCCCCCGACGCCGGGCACCTGAGACGCCGGCGCGGTATCCTCACGAACGAGTGTTCGCCACCCCCGCCGCCCCCGCCGCCCCCGCCACCCACGGGGCCGCCGTCGACTCGGTCGACGCGCTCCACCCCGCGGTCGCCGCCTGGTTCCGGCGCCGGTTCCCGGAGGGCCCGACCACACCCCAGCGCGACGGGTGGCCGCACATCGCCGCCGGCAGCAACACCCTGATCGCGGCACCGACGGGATCGGGCAAGACCCTCGCCGGCTTCCTCGTGTGCATCGATCGCCTCTACCGCGCCCACGAGGCGGGCGAACCCGTCGACGGCATCGCCCGCGTCGTCTACGTGTCGCCGCTCAAGGCGCTCGCGGTCGACATCGCCGAGAACCTGCACCGCCCGCTGGCCGAGATCGCCGAGATCGCCATCGAGCTCGGGCTGCCCGCGCCCGACATCAGGGTGGCGGTGCGAACCGGCGACACCACGAGCGCGGAGCGGGCTCGTATGGTGCGCAAGCCACCCAGCTTCGTGGTCACCACCCCCGAGTCGCTCTACCTCCTCGTGACCAGCGCGAGCGGCCGCGCCGCGCTCGGCACGGTCGACACCGTGATCGTCGACGAGATCCACGCGGTGGCGCGCGACAAGCGGGGCACGCATCTCGCGCTCACGCTCGAGCGGCTCGAGGCGCTCTGCGACCGCCCGCCCACACGCGTGGGCCTCTCGGCGACCCAGCGCCCGATCGAGACCGTCGCCCGTCTCCTCGTCGGCGACCGCCCGCTCCCCGCGATCGTCGACGCCGGCCACCAGCGCGACCTCGACCTCGCCATCGAGCTGCCCGAAGGTGAGCTCGAGGCCGTCACGAGCGCGGAGCAGACCGCCGACGTGCTCGACCGGATCGCCGACCTGGTGCGCGAGCACCGCACCACGCTGGTGTTCGTCAACACCCGCCGCTCGGCGGAGCGGTTCGCGCATCTCCTCGGCGAGCGCCTCGGCGACGACGTGGTCGCCGCCCACCACGGGAGCCTCTCGAAGGAACGCCGGCAACGAGTCGAGACCCGCCTGCGAGCCGGCGACCTCAGGGCGCTCGTCGCCACCGCCTCGCTCGAGCTCGGCATCGACATCGGCCCGGTCGAGCTCGTGTGCCAGATCGGCTCACCCCGCAGCATCGCCACGTTCCTCCAGCGCGTCGGCCGCTCGAACCACTCGCGGGCCGGCGTGCCGAAGGGCCGGCTCTACCCGCTGACGCGCGACGAGCTCGTCGAGTGCGCCGCGCTGATCGGCGCCGTGCGCGCCGGGCGCCTCGACGCCATCACCCTGCCCCCGCAGCCGCTCGACATCCTCGCCCAGCAGATCGTGGCCGAGGTCGGCGCCCGGGAGTGGCGCACCGACGACCTGTACGCGCTCGTGCGCCGGGCGGCGCCGTTCCACGACCTCACCCGGGAGCACTTCGACGAGGTCCTCGAGCTGGTCGCGCGGGGTGTCGACACCGGCCGCGGCACTCGCGGCCGTTACGTGCACCACGACGCCGTCAACGGCGAGGTGCGCGGGCGCAAGGGCGCTCGGCTCGCCGCTCTCACGTCGGGTGGCGCGATCCCCGAGATCGGCGACTACCGGGTGGTGGCGGAGCCCGACGACACGTTCATCGGCACCGTCGACGAGGACTGGGCCGTCGAGTCGATGGCGGGCGACATCTTCCTGCTCGGCACCCACTCCTGGCAGATCCGGCGGGTGGAGGCGGGCGTCGTGCGCGTGCGCGACGCCGGGAACGCGCCGCCCACGATCCCGTTCTGGATGGGGGAGGCTCCGGCGCGCACCACCGAGCTGTCGGAGGAGGTGTCGAACCTCCGCGCCCGGATCGACGCGTTCCTCGCCGACCACGATCCCGACGGCGCCCGCGCCTGGCTCGTCGAGACCGTGGGCCTCGACCTCGATGCCGCCACCATGCTCGTCGACTACCTCGCGGTCGGCCGGGCGGTCCTCGGCGCGATGCCGACGTTCGAGACGCTCGTGCTCGAGCGCTTCTTCGACGAGACCGGCGGGATGCAGCTCGTCCTCCACTCCCCCTACGGAGGCCGGATCAACCGTGCCTTCGGCTTGGCCCTGCGCAAGAAGTTCTGCCGCACGTTCAACTTCGAGCTGCAGGCGGCAGCCACCGACAACGCCGTCGTGCTCTCCCTCGGGCCCCACCACAGCTTCCCCCTCGACGAGGTGGCGCGCTACATCAACAGCCGCACCGTCGAGGAGACGCTCGAGCAGGCGATCCTCGACGCACCGATGTTCCTCTCGCGCTGGCGCTGGAACCTGAACCGGGCCCTGCTGGTGCTGCGGTTCCGGGGCGGGCGCCGCAACCCGCCTCCCATCCAGCGCATGGAGGCCGACGACCTCATGGCGGCGATGTTCCCCCAGGCCGCGGCGTGCCAGGACAACCAGGTGGGCCCGATCGAGATCCCGGATCAGGTGATCGTGCGCCAGACCGTCGACGACACGCTGCGCGAGGCACTCGACGTGGAGGGCTTGCGCGCGCTGCTGGAGGCGATGGAAGCCGGCGAGGTCACGGTACACACGGTCGACACCACCGAGCCGTCGGTGCTCGCCCACGAGATCATCACCGCTCGGCCGTACGCGTTCCTCGACGACGAGGAGTTCCAGAACCGTCGCACGAACGCCGTGAGCCTGAGCCGCGGCCTCACCGTCGACCTGAGCTCGATCGGCCGACTCGACCCCGACGCGATCGCGCGGGTCCGAGACGAGATCACCCCCGAACCCGAGTCCGCCGACGAGCTCCACGACCTCCTGTGCTCCTTCGTGATCACGACGCCCCGCCCCGAGTGGCGCGACCTGTGGACCGAGCTGGTCGGACGGGGTCGTGCGCAGGTGCTCGAGCACGGCGGACGCGAGCTCTGGTGCGCGACGGAGACCGTCGCCGAGGCCCGTCGTGCGTTCGAGGGCCACGACGACGCCGTGGTCGCGGTGGTGCGCGGCCACATGGAGCTGGCGGGGATCACCACGGTCGACGCGGTGGCGGAGGCCGTCGGCCTCCGCGCCGGTCGGGTGGCATCTGCGCTGGCGATCCTGGAGGGCGAGGGGTTCGTGCTCCAGGGCCGCTACACGGAGGCCGCCGCCGAGGTGGAATGGGTGGCCCGCCGCCTCCTGGCGCGCATGCACTCGTACTCCCGCCGCGTCCGGCGCCAGGGCGTGGAGCCCGCGACCGCCCAGGACTTCGTGCGCTTCCTCCTGCGCTGGCACCACGTCGCGCCCGGCACCCAGCTGGCGGGCGACGAGGGCCTGGCCACGGTGATCAGCAGCCTGCAGGGGTGGGAGGCGGCCGCGGCCGCCTGGGAGCCCGAGCTGCTCGCCCGCCGCCTCCGCCGCTACGACGGGGGTGCGCTCGACCGGTTGTGCCATGCGGGCGAGGTCGGGTGGCTCCGCCTGAACCCGGGCGCGCGCGACGTCGACGCCCCCGCGGGTTCGCCCAACAAGGCCACACCGATCTCGGTCGTGTTCCGCGACGACCTCTGGTGGCTGCTCGAAGCCGCCCGAGGGGGCGACGATCCCGCCGAGCCCGCCGCCGGCGCCACCGCCGAGGTGCTCGAGGTGCTGCGGGCGCGGGGGGCGTGCTTCGCCGGCGAGCTCGGCGCTGCCACCAACCGGCTGCCCGAAGACATCGAGCGAGCCCTGTGGGACGGCGTCGCCCGAGGGCTGTTGACCTCCGACGGTTTCGGCGCCATTCGTGCTCGCGTCGAGCGTCCCGATCGCCGCCGCGGCGACGCCGCTCGCCTCTCGCGCCTCATGCGCACGGCCCGGGTACGCGGGGCTGCCGCGGGACGCTGGTCGCTCGTGCAGCCGACGGGCGCCGACGTCGACCGCGAGGAGCTCGCGGAGGCCGTCGCCGAGCTCCTGTTGAACCGGTGGGGTGTGGTGTTCCGTGACCTCGCGATGCGGGAGTCGATCCGGTTCCCGTGGCGCGACGTGCAACGGGCGCTTCGCCGGCTCGAGGACCGCGGTCTCGTGCGCGGCGGCCGGTTCGTGAGCGGGTTCAGCGGGGAGCAGTACGCGCTGCCCGGTGCCGCCGACCAGCTGGCCCATGTCCGCAAGCAGCCCCGCACGGGCGAGCGCGTCGTCGTCAACGCCGCCGACCCGCTCAACCTCGTGGGAACGATCACACCGGGCGCGGCCGTCCCCGCGATCCGCACCAACCAGGTCGCCTACGTCGACGGCGTCCCCGAGGCGCTCGTGCCCGCCACCCCCGAGGCCCAGCCCGCCTGACACCCTCTCTCGATGCGTGCGTCGTGCGCAATAATTGCGCACATCGCACGCATCTATGGGCGGGGGTGGGCGTCGAAGAAGTCGAGGACGACGGTGGTGGCGTCGATCACGCCGGGCTCGGCGGGTGACTCGGCCCGGGGCCAGGCGTGGCCCCATCCGGCGATCGTCCAGAGCTCGACGTCGACGCCGCGCGCGCAACCCGCCCAGCGCTCGATCGTGAGGCCGGTCTCGGGCCGTCGGACCTCGGGCCCGGGGTCGCAACGGTCGCGCTCGGCCCACTGGGCCATGCGCTCCGGCACCGACGGGTTACCGAACGACAGGCCGAGGAGCCCGTTGCCGCCGTACAGGACGACGTCGTCGGCGTCACCGTGGATCGCGAGCACCGCCACCGGGCCCGATTCGGGACACTTGCCGGTGAGGTTGACGCCCGATACCGGCGCGATCGCAGCAAGACGGTCGCCGAGCGTGCAGCCCAGCATCGCCGACATCCCGGCGCCGTTGGACATCCCTGCGGCATACAGGCGGTCGGAATCGACGCAGAGCTCGGTTTCGAGCGTGTCGAGCAGCGCGCCCACGAAGCCGACGTCGTCGGCACCCACCTCCGACGAGTCGATGCCGATGTTCTGGCCTCGCGGCGGGCCGAAGTCGACCTCGCCCGGACCGAACATGTTCCAGAACCGCTGGCCCTCGTACTGTGCCCCGCCGGAGCCGGCGAGCACGGCCGGGATCTCGAGCGGCCCGCCGTCCGGCGTCACCACCACGTAGCCGCGCGCACCCGCGACCTCGGGCATTCCCGTGATGGCGTTCTGGCTCGCGCCGTCGGCGGTGAAGCCGTGAAGGTTCACCACCAGCGGTGCGCCCTCGCGCCCGTCGTAGCCCTCCGGGATCGTGAGGAGATAGCTCCGGTCGAGCCCCTCGAAGGCGAGTGTGCGCGCCGTGGTGTCCGCGTCGGCGGGGCGCGCGGGCGTGCACTCGGGCACCGCCGTCCCGCTCGGCTCCGTCGCCTCCCCGCCCCCGCCGTCGCCACCGCTGCACGCCAACGCGATCCCGAGCACGCCGACGAGCACGATGCGTGCGTTGTGCGTGACTATCGCGCACAATGCACGCATCTATGCGTCGAAGCCGTACACGCGGGCGGCGTTGCCGGCGAGGATGAGCCCGCGTTCGTGGCTGGGCACGCCCGAGAACGTCGCCTGGATCGTGCGCCACGAGTGGGGCCAGTCGGCGCTGATGTGCGGGTAGTCGCTCGACCACATGATCCGCTCCACGCCGATGCGGTGCCGGTTGTGGATCCCGAAGGTGTCGGTGATGAAGCCGAAATGGAAGTGTCGTTCGATGTATTCGCTCGGTGGTGCTTGAAGCCCGAAGTGGCTCACCGGTTCGAGGCGCTGGAAGTTGTTGTCGATCTGCTCCTTCACGTACGGCACCCAGCCGCAGTCGACCTCGGCGATCGTGAACACGAGCTCCGGGAACCGGTCGAAGACGCCGCTGAACACCAGCTCGACGATCCGGTTGGGCGCGTCGAAGAAGCGTCCGTAGCCGGGCAGCTTCGCCCGGTGGGCCGCGGGCATGGTCTTGGTGAGGCTCACGTGGATGCTCACGGGCACCCCGGCCTCCACGGCCCGGGCCCAGACCTTGTCGTCGTCGGGTGACGGCTCCAGCGTCCCGTTCGGGTAGCAGCCGATGAGGACGCCGCGCATGCCGGGCCGGTCGACCACGCGGTCGATCTCGGCCGCGGCCGCCTCGACCCCGCAGCCCGGGAGGAGCGCGAGCCCGCCGAAGCGGTCGGGCGCCTCGGCGACGTACTCCGACAGCCAGTCGTTGTACGCCCGCACGCACGCGACGTGGAGCTCGGCGTCGGGGTTGGCGACGATGCCCTGCGAGAGGCGCGGCGTGGGATAGAGCACCTCGGCGTCGACGCCGTCGCGGTCCATCTCCTCGAGGCGGGCCGCGGGGTCGTAGCCGCCGCGGCGCAGGTCCTCGAAGCGGGCCCAGCCCCTCATCTCGCTCGGCGGGAGCCCGGCGCAGGCGTTCATGCCGAAGTTGATCGGGTCGTCGACGCCCTCGATCACCCAGGCGTCGCCTTCCTCGAAGCGCTCGATGCGCGGCGCCCGGTCGCGGAGGCGCTCCGGCACCCGCTCGACCCAGAGGTCGGGGGGTTCGTTCACGTGGCTGTCGGCCGAGATGAGCCGATACCGTCGCTTGCCGCTCCCGTCAGCCACGGCCACCAACGCACCCTCCTGATCGGCTCCGCGATGTCACAGACTGCCACGCCCCGACCGGCCAGCACCTTCGTCGTCAGCCTCACGCCGTTCACTACCGACGAGACCCTCGACGAGGACGGGCTGCGAGCCCACCTCCGGCGCCTCCGCGCCGGCGGCATCGGCGTGTACCTCGGCGGCAGCGGGAGCGGCGAGGGCTACACCCTCAGCGCCGGCGAGCGCCGCCGCGTGCTCGAGATCGGGGTCGAGGAGCTGCGCGGCCGGGTCCCGGTGCGGGCCATGGGTGTGGAGCCGCGCTCCGCCGGCGAGATGATCGAGCTCGGCGGGGTCGCGGCCCACGCCGGTGTCGACGCCTTGCAGGTGTACTCGCTCGACCAGGGGCACGGGAACCAGCCGCGCCCCGACGAGCTCGAGCGGTACCTCACCGACGTACTCGACGCCGTCGCGCTGCCGGTCGTGCTCGCCTCGCACCAGGCGGCCGGCTACCACCTCCCGGTCGAGCTGATCGGCGCGCTCCTCGACCGTTACAGCGGCGCCATCGTCGGCGTGAACTGCACCAGCAACGACCTCACCTACCTCGTGCGGGTGCTCGACACGGTCGCGGGCCGTGTCGACGTGCACGTCGGCGGCCCGATGCACGCGCTC
>DASUUL010000058.1:0-15652 GCA_036374115.1 Acidimicrobiia bacterium
CGCTGATGCAGAAGGTCTACCGGTCGCGCACGGTGCCGGGCCGGCACAAGACCGTCGAGGGCACGGAGTTCGTCGACAAGGTCATCAACATCGACCAGTCGCCGATCGGCCGCACGCCCCGGTCGAACCCGGCCACGTACACCGGGGTGTTCGACAAGATCCGGGCGCTGTTCGCCTCGACCCAAGAGGCGAAGATTCGCGGCTACCAGCAGGGGCGCTTCTCCTTCAACGTGAAGGGCGGCCGGTGCGAGGGCTGCGCCGGTGACGGCACGATCAAGATCGAGATGCACTTCCTGCCGGACGTGTACGTACCGTGCGAGGTCTGCAAAGGCGCGCGCTACAACCGCGACACCCTCGACATCACGTTCAAGAACAAGAACATCGCCGAGGTGCTCGACCTCTCGATCGAGGAGGCGCTCGAGTTCTTCGCCAACCAGCCGACGATCGCCCGCCAGCTCCAGTGCCTCTACGACGTCGGGCTGGGGTACGTGCGCTTGGGCCAGCCGGCGCCGACGCTCTCGGGGGGAGAGGCCCAACGGGTGAAGCTGGCCTCGGAGCTCGGCAAGCGGGCGACGGGCCGCACCGTCTACATCCTCGACGAGCCCACGACCGGGTTGCACTTCGAAGACGTGCGCCGCCTGTTGGGCGTGCTCATGCGGCTGGTGGAGAGCGGGAACACCGTGCTCGTCATCGAGCACAATCTCGATGTCGTGAAGTCCGCCGACTGGCTGATCGACCTCGGCCCCGAGGGCGGTGACGCCGGCGGGCGTGTGATCGCCGAGGGCCCGCCCGAGCAGGTCGCCAAGACCCCCGAGAGCCACACCGGCCGGTTCCTCGCACCCGTCCTCGGGATCGAGTGACCCCGGGCACCCCGCGGTCCGTGCCGCCCGACGGCGTGCGCTGGCCGGTCTCGGTCAAGGGCGTGCTGCTCGACGGCGACCGGGTCGTCCTGTTGCGCAACGAACGCGACGAGTGGGAGCTGCCGGGCGGCCGCCTCGAAGCGGGGGAGACGATCGAGGAGTGCCTCGTGCGGGAGGTGCACGAGGAGCTGGGGGTGGTGGTCGAGGTCGGCCCGCCGCTCGACGCGTGGCTCTACGACCTGCCCGAGGGGACCGTGCTGATCCTGACCTACGGCTGCACGTCACCGTCGTACGACGGGATGCACCACTCGGCGGAGCACCGCGAGCTCGCGTGGCTCCCGGTCGATTCGTTGCCGGCAGCACCGCTCCCGGCCGGTTATGTGCCCGCGATCGAACGGTGGCGAGCTCAGACGCCGACGGCGTAGTTGCCCATGCGCTCGTAGATGGCCAGCACCTTCCCGGCATAGCCGCTGTCGGTCGCCCATTTCCCCTTGCCCATCATCTCCCAGATGGGTGCCCACCCCTTGGCGTAGAAGGTGTCGAAGTTCTCGGCCGCGGTGGCGGGATCCGATCCGTACCAGTAGGGCGACGGCGCGTTCCCCAGCGAAGCGGCCGTCGAATCCCCGTCCGCGTAGTTGCGCAGGTGCTGGATCTGCGCGCGCACACCGTCGCGGGCGGTGGGGAAGCGCCGGCCGGTCGAGCAGCTGTCGCACGCGCCGAGGCCGGCGAAGTTGTTGTCGTCGGGAGAGACCTGCCCGCCGCCGGGGAAGGAGAAGCCACCCGTCTCGAGGTACGACTGCGCGAACGCCACGTCGCCACGGACGCCTTCGGCGGCGCCTTCCTCGATGAAGATCGCGGCCAGGTCGTCGATCGTGAGACCGTCGGCGAGGCGGGCCTTGGAGCCGGTCGTGCGATACCAGCCGGCGACGTCGCCGGCGGTGAGCACGGCGTCGCCCATCACCGGGGTACCGCTGGCCAGGATGGCGCCGAGCGCCTCCGCCTTCTCGAGCGCGGCGTTCGCCTCCTCGACCTTGCGTTCGAAGTCGGCCCGCTGGGATTCGAGCTGCGCCGCGAGGCCGTCGAGCTCGGCGCGCCGACCGTCGAGCTCGTTCCGGCGGCGGTCGAGGTCGGCGCGCTGGGTGTCGAGATCCCTCCGGGTGGCCTCGAGCTCCTCGGTCGTCGCCGCGAGCAGCTCGACGTGCGCGAGGTCGGCGTCGATCGCCGACTCACCGAGCTTCCGGCGCCGGCCGGCGTTCTCGCCGTCGTCGATGGCGCCGAGCCAGTCCGACGGGTCGCCCGACCGGTACAAGTCGGCGGCACGCTCCTCGACGAGCTCGCGAAGCGCGATTCGTCGGGCCCGGAGGAGCGTGACCTCCTTCTCGACGCCGACGATCTCGCGCTCGATCTCCACGATGCGTGCTTCCAGGCCGGTGATCTCCCGGTCGACCCGGTCGCGCTCGGTGAGCGTGCCCTCGTAGCGGTCGGCCGCGGCCGCGGCCGCCGCCTGCGCCTCCTCCAGGCGGGCGCGCGCCTGCTCCACGGGGTCGCCGGCGCTCGCAGGGCCGGCGCTCGCAGGGCCGGCGCTCGTAGGGGAGGCGAGCGCCACCATGGTCAGTACCGCGACGGCGAGACTGGTGACCGCCGCCGGCCACCGGCTGCGGCGAGGCATGGTCCGGCAGTCTAGATGGGGTCCCTGATGCCCGTGATATCCCCGTTGAGCAGGATGTCTGTGATGCTCCAGTTGCCCACGAGGGCAGTGGGGATGCAATGAGCGAGGAGGCCTGGGAGACCCACGCGGGCTGGTGGCAGCGCGAGTACACCGACGGCGCCGACCCGGAGTACGAGGAGCAGCTCCTCCCGCTCGTCGACCGGCACCTGGCGGGAGCCGAGCGCGTGCTCGACGTCGGGTGCGGGGAAGGACAGGTGGCGCGGCGCGTCTGCGCGCTCGGCGCCGGCTTGGTCGCCGGCGTGGACCCCACGGCGGCGCAGCTCGCGGTCGCGCGCGAGCGCGGTGGCGGTCCGCAGTACGTGCGCGGGGTCGCGGAGGCCCTGCCGTGGCGCGCCGGCTCGTTCGACGCGGTGGTCGTGAGCCTCGTGCTCGAACACGTCGACCCGTTCGAGACTGCCGTCGCCGAGATCGCGCGCGTCCTCGTGCCCGGCGGGAAGTTCGTGCTCCTCCTCAACCATCCGCTGCTCCAGACGCCCGACAGCGGCTTCGTGATCGACCACGACCTCGGTGAGCAGTACTGGCGCCTGGGCGCCTACCTCCGCGACGACCGGGCGATGGAGGAGGTGGCGCCGGGCGTCGAGCTCACCTTCCTCCACCGACCGCTGTACCGGTACGTGAACTGCCTTGCCGAGCACGGCCTGCTGGTGGAGCACATGGACGAGCCGCCCCCACCCGCCGGCTTCCTCGAGCTCGCGCCCGAGTACGCGCACGCGGCCACCATCCCCCGCCTGCTCGTGCTCGTCACCCGCAAGCACGTTTCATGATGCGTTCATCGTGCGCAACTATCACGCACGATGAACGCATCGAGAGCACGGGTCAGTCGCCGCCCTTGGCGGAGCCGCCGGGGAGGTCGAGCATGCGCTGGAGGGCGACGCGGGCCCACTCGGTGGTGTGCTCGTCGACGACGATCTGGTTGACGATCTCGCCGCGTACGAGCGCTTCGAGGCACCAGGCGAGGTGCGGGCCGTCGATGCGGAACATCGTCGAGCAGGGGCAGATGAGTGGGTCGAGCGACACCACGGTCTTGTCGGCATGCTCGGCGTCCATGCGTTGCACCATGTGGATCTCGGTGCCGATGCCGAGCACGGAACCGGCCGGGGCGGCGTCGACCCATTCGAGGATCCGCTCGGTGGAACCGACCTGGTCGGCGAGGGTGACCACGTCGTGGGCGCATTCGGGGTGCACGATCACCTGGCCCTCGGGGTGCTCGGTGCGGAAGGCCTCGATGTGCTCGGGGCGGAAGCGCTGGTGGACGGAGCAGTGCCCCTTCCACAGCAGGAAGGTGGCGTCCTTGACGTCGCGGTCCTCGAGGCCGCCGAGCTCGAAGCGGGGGTTCCACACCCGCATGTCGTCGGTCTCGTAGCCCATGTCGTAAGCGGTGTTGCGGCCAAGGTGCTGGTCGGGGAAGAACAGCACCTTGTCGCCCCGAGCGAGGGCCCACTCGAGGATGGCGGCCGCGTTCGACGACGTGCACACCGCCCCGCCGTGCTCACCCACGAAGGCCTTGAGCGCGGCCGACGAGTTCATGTAGGTGATCGGCACGACCCGATCGACGTCGGTGACCTCGGCGAGCGACTCCCAGGCCTCCTCGACCTGGTCGATGTCGGCCATGTCGGCCATGGAGCAGCCGGCGTTCAGGTCGGGAAGGACCACGCGCTGGTGGTCACCGGTGAGCACGTCGGCCGACTCGGCCATGAAGTGCACGCCACAGAACACGATGTCGGTGGCCTCGTGGTTGTCGGCCGCCAGCCGGGCGAGTTTGAACGAGTCGCCCCGGGCGTCGGCCCACTTGATGACCTCGGGGCGCTGGTAGTGGTGGCCCAGCACCATGAGCCGGGGACCGAGCGCGGCCTTGGCGGCGCCGATCCACTCGTCGAGCTCGTCGGGGGTCGCGAGGGTGTAGCGGTCCGGTAGCGGAGCCTGGAGTCGCAGCATGCTGACTGCCCCTTGGGGTGCGAGCTCCGGTTCTGGCCGGCGGGGACAGCCTGGTCGCCTCACCGCGGGGTTGTCGGCCCCGGAGCCGAATATGTGGCCGGAATACCAGGCCGGCCTCGAAGGAGCATAACGCCGGGAGCGCCATCGCACTTCCCGATCCGGGGGACAATGGGGGCGTGCTCAGCCGTCCTCCCACCGGCTCGGTCCCCACCAGCCCGGGCGTCTATTCCTTCCTCGACCGCCACGGTCGGGTGCTGTACGTGGGCAAGGCCAAGAGCCTCCGCAGCCGCCTCACCAACTACTTCGGGCCGCCGGAATCGCTGCCGGAACGCACCCGCCAGATGGTCACCGTGGCCGAGACGGTGGAGTGGATCGAGGTCCGCAACGAGGTGGAGGCCTTCTTCCTCGAGTACAACCTCATCCAGCGCCACAAGCCCCGGTTCAACATCCGGCTCAAGGACGACAAGTCGTACCCCTTCCTGGCCGTCACCCTCGACGAGGAGTGGCCCCGGGCGATGGTCATGCGCGGCGCCAAGCGCAAGGGCGTCCGCTACTTCGGGCCCTTCGCGCACGCCTACGCCATTCGCGAGACGCTCGATCTGCTCCTCCGCACCTTCCCGATCCGCACGTGTACACGCAACAAGTTCGAGCGCCACCAGCGCCTCGGGCGCCCCTGCCTCTACGCCCACATCGAGAAGTGTGCGGCGCCGTGCGTGGCCGCCGTCGGGCGCGACGAGTACGACACGCTCGTCGCCGACCTGCTCCAGTTCCTCGACGGCGACACGGCACCGGTCCTCGACCGGCTCGACAAGCAGATGCACGAGGCCGCCGACGCCCTCGAGTTCGAACGGGCGGCGCGGGTGCGCGACCAGATCACGTCGGTGCGCAAGGTGATCGAGCGCCAGCAGATGGTCGCGGCCAAGGAGGAGGACCTCGACGTCGTCGGGCTCGTGGAGGATCCGCTCGAGGCTCAGGTCGAGGTGTTCTTCGTGCGCAAGGGCCGGGTCGTGGGCCGCAAGGGCCTCGTGGTCGACAAGGTCGAAGACGTCGAGACCCCGGCGCTGGTCGGTCGGGTCCTCGAGCAGCTCTACGCGGCCGCGCCGTCCGAGGACGTTCCCCGCGAGGTGCTGGTGCCGACGCCGCCGGAGGACGCCGAGCTCTACGAGGAGTTCCTCGGTTCGGCCCGGGGCTCGAAGGTCCGGGTTCGGGTTCCCCGGCGCGGCCCCAAGCGCGAGCTGCTCGGTACCGTCACGCACAACGCCCGGGAGGCGTTCGCCCGCCACAAGCTCAAGCGCGCCTCCGACCACAACGCCCGTGCCCGGGCCCTGACCGCGCTCCAGGACGCGCTCGGCCTGCACGAGGCGCCGCTGCGGATCGAGTGCTTCGACATCTCGAACCTCCAGGGCACCGAGATCGTCGCCTCGTTGGTGGTGATGGAGGACGGGCTGGCGAAACGGTCCGAGTACCGCCGCTTCAAGATGCGCCACCAGCAGGGCCAGGACGACTTCCAGGCGATGGAGGAGGTCCTCACCCGCCGCTTCCGCAAGTACCTGGAGGAGCGCGACGAGGGCGCTCGCAAGGGCCGGCGCTTCGCCTACCCGCCCAACCTCCTCCTCGTCGACGGGGGCAAGGGCCAGCTCGGCGTGGCAGTGCGCGTGCTCGAGGAGCTCGGGCTCGAGGAGATCGCGGTGGCGGCGCTCGCCAAGCGCTTCGAGGAGGTCTACGTGCCCGGCGAGCCCGACCCGGTGCGCATCGCCCGCGACTCGGAGGCGCTCTACCTCCTCCAACAGGTGCGCGACGAAGCCCACCGTTTCGCGATCACGTACCACCGCCAGCTTCGGGGCAAGAAGATGACCCGCTCGGTGCTCGACGACGTTCCGGGGCTCGGCCCCGGGCGCCGGGCCCGGCTGCTCAAGCAGTTCGGGTCCGTGAAGCGCCTGCGGGAGGCCGACCGCGACGACCTGCGGGCGCTCTCGTGGTTGCCGGAGCGGGTCGCCGATGCGCTGTACGAGCACCTGCACGGTCCAGGTGCGACGATGGGGTCGTCATGAGCCCCGAGCCCGACACCGGCCTCGACGTCACGATCATCACCGGCATGTCGGGGGCGGGCCGCTCGGCGGCGGCCGACGTGCTCGAGGACCTCGGCTTCTTCGTCATCGACAACCTGCCTCCCGCGTTGATCGCCAAGGTCGCCGAGCTCGGACGCGGCAAGAACGACCCCGGGCGGTTCGCGCTCGTGGTCGACACGCGCTCGGGCGAGTTCATGCACGAGCTCGACGCGGCTCTCGCCGCCCTGCGCGAGAGCGGCGCCCACACGCGGATCCTGTTCCTCGACGCGTCGGATGACGTCCTCGTGCGCCGCTACGACGCCACGCGCCGGCGCCACCCGCTCGAGGAGACCGACCGCGTCTCGGAGAGCATCGCCCGCGAGCGCGAGCTGCTCGAGGGGCTCAAGGGGCAGGCCGACGTCGTCGTCGACACGTCGGATCTCAATGTGCACGAGCTGCGCGACCGGCTGCGCGACCTGTTCGGCGATACCGAGCGCCCCGACAGCAACCTGCAGACGAGCATCGTGTCGTTCGGGTACAAGCACGGGTTGCCGCTCGACGTCGACCTCGTCTTCGACTGCCGCTTCCTGCCGAATCCTCACTGGGTCGAGGAGCTGCGGCCCCTGGTCGGGACCGATCCCAAGGTCCGGAGCTACGTGATGCGCCAGCCCGAGAGCGCGGACTTCCTCGCCGAGCTCGAGCGACTGTTCGCCCTCCTCCTGCCGGCGTACGTGCGTGAGGGCAAGGCGTACCTGTCGATCGGGGTCGGCTGCACGGGCGGCCACCACCGCAGCGTCGTCATCGCCGAGGAGCTGGCCAAGGTGCTCGGGCGACTGGGCTTCGACGCCCGGGTCCATCATCGCGACGCGGAGCGGGAGTGACCGAGGCCCGGACCGGTCCGGCTGTGGTCGCCCTGGGTGGCGGCCACGGTCTCGCGGTCGCGTTGCGGGCGACACGCGAGTACGCCGGCTCGATCACCGCGGTCGTGAGCGTGGCCGACGACGGGGGCTCGTCGGGCCGGCTCCGTCGCGATCTCGGCGTGCCGGCGCCGGGCGACCTCCGGAAGTGCCTCGTCGCCCTAGCCGACGACCATTCGGTATGGCGAGAGGCCTTCGAGCATCGCTTCGAGGTGGGGGAGCTCGGTGGCCACGCGCTCGGCAACCTCGTCATCGTGGGGCTGGCCGAGACCCTGGGCGACTTCACCGGCGCCCTCGACGAGGCCGGCCACCTCGTCGGTGCCGTCGGCCGCGTGCTGCCCGCCACCCTCGACGCCGTCGTGCTGAAGGCCGACATCGAGGGCCACCCGGTGGAGGGGCAGGTCGCCGTCGCCACGAGCGCGGGGCGGATCCGTCGGGTCAGCGTCGTGCCCGAGGACGCCGACGCCAGCCCGGAGGCGGTCGCGGCGATCGGCGCCGCCGACCAGGTGGTGCTCGCTCCCGGTTCCCTGTTCACGAGCCTGCTGCCCGTGTTGTGCGTGCGCCAGCTCCGCGACGCGGTCGGCGCCGCCCAGGGGCAGGTGGTCCAGGTCGGGAATTTGCGCGCCCAGGTGCCCGAGACCGCCGGTCTCGACGCCACCGACCACCTGCGCATGATCCTCGAGCACGGGGGAAGGGTGGACGCATTCGTCTACCAGCACCACGGGGCGCTGGCCGCCGACGACGGCCGCATCCGAGAATGGGGGGTCGAGCCGGTCGCCGCCGACGTCGCCGGTGCCAACGGCCTCGTCCACGACCCCCACAAATTGGCGAGGGCCCTGCAAGCTCTGCTGTAGTCCGAGACGTCCGACTGAGGAGGCAATCGATATGACGGTTCGAGTGGGGATCAACGGATTCGGCCGGATCGGGCGGTCCTTCTACCGGGCCCTGCTCGATCGGGGCGCCGGCGCCGGCGTGGAGCTGGTCGCCGTGAACGACCCCATGGGCGACAGCGAGACGATGGCCTTCCTGCTGAAGCACGACTCGGTCGGTGGCACGCTCCCGAACGAGGTCAAGCCGGCGGAGTCGGGCTTCTCGGTCGACGGCAACGAGATCCGCAAGCTCGAGGTCATGGATCCGGCCGAGATCCCGTGGGGCGACCACGGGGTTGACGTCGTGATCGAGGCGACAGGGCTGTTCACGGCGCGGGAGAAGGCCGCGGGCCACCTCGAGAGCGGTGCAAAGCGGGTGGTCATTTCGGCGCCGAGCGGCGACGCCGACGCGACGCTCTGCATCGGTGTCAACGACGATGTGTTCGATCCCGCGAACCACACCGTCATCTCGAACGCCTCGTGCACGACGAACTGCCTGGCGCCCCTGGCGAAGGTGCTCAACGACCGGTTCGGGATCGAGCAGGGGACGATGCTCACGGTCCACGCCTACACGAGCGACCAGGCGCTCATCGACGTCGCCAAGCCCAGCCGCAAGGGCAAGCCCGACATGCGGCGTATGCGGGCTGCCGCGCTCTCCATCATCCCGAACACGACCGGCGCGGCGAAGGCGATCGGGCTGGTGCTCCCCGAGCTGCAGGGCAAGCTCGACGGGATGGCTCTGCGAGTGCCGACCCCGACCGGATCGATCACGGACCTGACGGCCTCGGTGTCGAAGGAAGCGAGCGCCGAGGACATCAACGCCGCCTTCGCGGCCGCCGCCAACGATCCCTCGTTCAAGGGTGTTCTCGAGTACACGGAAGAGCCGTTGGTGTCGGCCGACATCGTCCAGAACCCGGCGTCGTGCATCTTCTCGGCCAAGGACACCATTGCGAGCGGGAAGTTCGTCAAGATCCTCGGCTGGTACGACAACGAGTGGGGGTACTCGAACCGGCTCGTCGACCTGGTCGAGTTCGTCGGCAACCAGTGACCGACGCGGCCCTGCCGCGCCTGGAGGATCTGCCGCTCTCGCGCGGCAGCCGGGTGCTGCTGCGGGCAGACTTCAACGTGCCGCTGCGCGACGGCGTGGTCGTCGACGAGCTGCGGATCACGACGGTCCTGCCGACGATCGAGTGGTTGCGCGAGCGCGGCGCGACCGTCGTGGCCTGTGCCCATCTCGGGCGGCCCAAGGGCAAGGTCGACCCGCAGTACTCGATGGCGCCGGTGGCGACCCGGCTGGGCGAGCTTCTCGGTACCGAGGTCCCGCTGGGCGCGCCCGACGTGGTGGGGCCGCAGGTGCACCCGGTCGTGGCCCGCCTCGAGCCCGGCGACGTGTTCCTGCTCGAGAACCTGCGCTTCGCCCCGGGGGAGACCGACAACGACCCTGCGTTCGTCGCGAACCTGTGCGAGCTCGCCGACACCTACGTGAACGACGCGTTCGGCGCGTCGCACCGGGCGCACGCGTCGATCGTGGGGCCGCCGGGCCTGGTGCCGAGCGCCGGCGGCCGGCTCCTGTTCCGTGAGGTCGAGGTGCTGTCGCGCCTGCTCCACGGGGCCGCCCGGCCGTTCGTCGCCGTGCTCGGGGGCGCCAAGGTGAGCGACAAGCTCGGCGTGATCGACGCGCTCCTCGAGCGCTGCGACACGATCCTGGTCGGCGGGGCGATGATGTTCACCTTCCTCCTCGCGACCGGCCGCTCCGTGGGCGACTCGCTGGTCGAGCCGGAGATGGTGGGGGAGTGCGAACGGCTGTTGTCGACCGGGAGGGTTCGGGTGCCCGTCGACACGGTGATCGCCCGCGACATCGCCGACGACGCCGAGACGCGCATCGTCGCCGTCGATGCGATGCCGGACGGATGGAAGGGCCTCGACGTCGGCCCCGAGACTGCGGCCCGGTTCACCGACGAGATCGCCGAGGCGAAGACGGTGCTGTGGAACGGGCCCATGGGCGTGTTCGAGGTCGCGCCGTTCGCTGCCGGCACCCGGACCGTCGCGGAGGCCGTCGCCGCCTGCCGCGGGTTCACGGTGGTCGGTGGCGGCGACAGCGCCGCTGCCGTCCGGCAGTTCGGGCTCGCCGACGAGGTCGACCACGTGAGCACGGGTGGGGGCGCGTCGCTGGAGCTCATCGAGCGGGGAGACCTTCCCGGTCTCGCCGCGTTGCGCGAGTCGACGACGAGGAGAAGCTGATGGCCGACCGGCAGCCGATCATGGCCGGGAACTGGAAGATGCACCACACGCACCTCGAGGCGATCCAGGTGGTGCAGAAGCTCTCGTACCAGCTCGACGAGAAGGACTACGACGCCTGCGAGGTCGTTGTCTGCCCCGCGTTCACGGCGCTGCGTTCCGTGCAGACGGTGCTCGAGAGCGACCGCATTCCGATCGCCCTCGGCGCCCAGGACGTCCACTGGAAGGACCAGGGTGCGTTCACGGGCGAGGTCAGCCCGCCGATGCTGGCGAAGCTGAACGTGCATTACGTGATCGTGGGCCACTCCGAGCGCCGCCAGCTCTTCGGCGAGACCGACGAGACCGTCAACCTCAAGCTGAAGGCCGTGCTCGCCCACGGCATGGCGCCGATCGTGTGCGTCGGCGAGACCCTCGAGGAACGGGAGGAGGGCCGCACGGATCTCCGGGTGAGCAGCCAGACGCAGGCGGCCTTCGCCAGGGTGAAGCGGGATGATGCCCTCCGCTGCGTGGTCGCCTACGAACCGATCTGGGCGATCGGCACCGGCAAGAACGCCACGCCCGAAGACGCCAACGCCACGATCGCGGTGGTCCGCCAGACGCTGCGGGAGCTCTACAAGGGCGACGCCGACGAGATCCGGATCCAGTACGGCGGGAGCGTGAAGCCGGGGAACATCACCGAGCTCATGGCCATGCCCGAGATCGACGGCGCCCTCGTGGGCGGCGCCTCGCTCGACCCCGTCGACTTCTCCCGGGTCATCAAGTACCGCGCCTAGGCGGTAAGCTCACCGGCCGTGCTGAACATCGTCCTCATCTTCTTCCAGGTCACCACCGCCCTCCTGCTGATCCTGTTCATCCTCCTGCACGCCGGCAGGGGCGGCGGTCTCTCGGACATGTTCGGTGGCCAGATGGGCGGCTCGATGGCCGGCTCCACCGTGGTCGAGAAGAATCTCGACCGCCTCACGATCGTCACCGCGGTGGTCTTCACGTTCGCCACCGTGCTCCTCGCGCTGCGTCTCGACACCTGACCTCCGGGTGCGGGAGCAGGACTCCACGGTGCAGGCACGCGGACGGGTCGCGCGTCTCCGACACCGGGTCGCAACGCTCGCGGTCGCCGTCGGCGTGCTCGCGGTCGCCGGCGGGGGCTGCGGCGGCAGTCGCAGCGACGTCGAGCTCGTCCGAGGCGTGACCGTCGACGTCGAGGCACGCGACAACACGTTCGTACCCGAGGACACCACCGTGGCCGCGGGGACGAACGTGCGGTTCGTGAACGTCGGTCGAAACGACCACAACGTGATCCCGATCTCGGACGACCAGGACGAGCTGCTCGTGGAGACCGACTCGCTCGGGCCCGAGGCCGAGGCGACCGTGCGCCTCACGGAACCGGGCACCTACCGCTACTACTGCTCGATCCACGGCACGGAGACGGCGGGGATGATCGGGACCGTCGAGGTCACCGGCTGACGACTGATCGGGGGAGCGAGATGGGCGGGACGACACCGCGAGGGAGCTGGGTGCGGCGGGCGGTCGCGCTCGCCGTCGTCGGGCTCGTGGTCGCCGCCGGTTGCGGCGACGACGGCGGATCGAGCGGCGGCGGTGGGGGCGGGGACGGCACGCTCGAGGTGCCGGCCGAGTTCGACACGATCCAGGCGGCGGTCGACGCGGCGTCGCCGGGTGACCTGGTGCTCGTGTCGCCGGGCGTCTACCAAGAGGCGGTCACCGTGGAGACCGACGAGGTCGTGATCCGTGGCCTCGACCGCGCCGAGACGATTCTCGACGGCGAGTTCGAGCTCGAGAACGGCATCCGGGTCGTCGGCGCCGACGGCGTGGCGGTCGAGAACCTCACCGCCCGCAACTACACCTTCAACGGATTCTTCTGGACGGGCGTCGACGGCTACCGCGGCTCGTACCTGAACGCGATCCGCAACGGCGACTACGGCGTCTACGCGTTCGAGTCGGTCAACGGGGTCTTCGAGCATTCGTACGCCGCCGGGAGCCCCGACGCCGGCTTCTACATCGGCGCCTGTTACCCCTGCAACGCGGTGATCGACAGCGTCGTGTCGGAGTGGAACGGCCTCGGGTACTCGGGCACCAACGCCGGCGGCGACCTGTACATCGTGAACTCGGTCTTCCGCGACAACCGCGCCGGAGTCGTGCCGAACGTCGGCACGTACGAGCCGTGCTTCCCGCAGCGGGAGGCGACCATCGTCGGCAACCAGGTGTACCGGAACAACAACGGCGAGAACGACGTCATCGACTTCGCCCAGCTCGCGCTCGGCAACGGCATCCTCCTGACCGGCGTCCTCGACAACGTCGTGGAGCGCAACCGGGTGTGGGAGCACGACATCACGGGGATCGCGACCGTTCCCCTCCCCGAGGACGACCCCCAGGAGATCACGGCCGACGAGCTGACCCCGTGCGAGGGCACCGAGATCCCCGACGGCGTCGTCGACGTGCCCGAGGACGAGCTGCCCGACACCCTGCTCTGGCCGGCGCAGGGCAACCGGATCACGGGGAACGTCGTCGACGGATCGGGTCTCGCGGATCTGGCGCTCGCCGACCTGGGCCTCTCACCCACGCCCGACGGCGGCAACTGCTTCGCCGACAACACCGCGGGCTCGACGGCGCCGGTCGACCTGCAGGCCAAGGCGCCCTGCGACGGGACGCCCGCGACCGCGGGGTTCGACGACGGCGCCCTCGACGTCGGTGCCCTGATCGCCCGCGACAAGCCGGCGCCGGTGCCGTACCAGGAGGTCGACCTGCCCGACCCCGGTGACCAGCCCGAGATGCCCGACGCCGCCACCGCGCCGGCCCGGCCGCAGACGGGCTCGCCCGAGTTCCCGGACGTCGCCGCGATCTCGGTGCCGCCGCGGGCGTGAGGCTCCCGCGCGCGGTCGTCGGGAGCGCGATCGTCGTGGTGGCGGCTCTCGTCACGGTCGGCGCGTCCAGCGCCGGCTCCGATCGCGACCGTGGCGGGGCGACGGGGCTCGCGCCCGTCGACGAGCCCAACGAGCGGTTCTTCGCCACCGGTGGCCAGTTCGCCGTGGAGTGCGACTACAGCCACTCGGCCCGAGTCGACCCGATCGTGTGGCCCGGCCGGAGCGGCCGGTCGCATCGCCACGACTTCTTCGGCGCGAGCGCAGTGGACGCCGACTCCACCGGCGCCGCGCTGGTGGGCTCGCCGACGACGTGCCGCCAGCGCGCCGACACCGCCGCGTACTGGGCGCCGTCGCTTCTACGTCAGGGGCGTCCCGTCGAGCCGGCCGGCGTGACCGCCTACTACCGGGTGGCGCCCGGAGTGGATCCGGCCGACGTCGTCGCGTACCCGCTCGGGCTCGCCGCGGTCGCCGGTGATGCCGGCGCGACCGGCCCGCAGCCGACCGGTGTCGTCGGGTTCGGCTGCGGCCGGGGCGGGCCGGTCTCGGGCAGGGTCCCGTCGTGTCCCGAGACCAAGCCGCTCGAGCTGCGCGTGACGTTCCCGGACTGCTGGGACGGCGAGCACCTCGACAGCGACGACCACCACTCGCACCTGGCCTACTCGGGTCGTGACGGTTGCGGCGGCGAGCACCCGGTGGCCCTCCCGCGCCTCACGCTCGTGGTGCACTACCCGATGTCGGGCGACGCGAGTGACGTCGCGCTCTCCAGCGGCGCTCCGCACACCGCGCACGCGGACTTCCTCAACGGCTGGGACGAGGTTGCGCTGGGCCGGGAGGTCGAGAGCTGCCTCGAGCGGTCGGTGGTGTGCACGATCCCGGAGAGCGCTCGCGCCGGTCGCTGACGACGCGCCAGACTGGCTGACATGACGACCGGCGACCTGATCGTCGACCGCCACGACGACGGGGACACGGCCTGGGAGCTCGCGCGTCGGCGTCCTCCGGCGGCGCTGGGCGCGAGCACCCGTGGGTACTGCGGCTACGAGGAGCGCTCCCTCGCCCCGGTGCGCCGCCGGGAGGTGCCGCACGGCGGGATCGTGCTGATCCTCAGCTTCGGCGACGCCATCGACGTCACCACCGCCGCCGGCACGTCGGCCCGACCGCAGCGGCTGCGGTCGTTCGTCGCCGGTCTCCACGACGCTCCCGTCATCACGCACTACGAGGGGCGCCAGCACGGCGTCCAGATCGATCTCACGCCTGCCGGGGCATATCGCGTCTTCGGCCTCCCGCTGCGGGAGCTCGCCAACCGGTCGGTCGCGCTCGACGAGGTTCGCGGGCGTGAGATCGAGGAGCTGGTCGCGCGGTTGGCCGAGGAACGGGGCGGGTGGGGAGCGCGATTCGAGATCGTCGACCGGGTGCTGGGGAAGTGGCTGGCCGATGGTCCCGATCCCGACCGGCCGGTGACGTGGGCGTGGAACCAGCTCGAGCGGTCGAACGGCGGGGTCGCGGTCGCCGACCTCGCTGACGAGATCGGCTGGAGCCGGCGCCATTTCGCGAGCCGCTTCCGCGACCAGATCGGGCTGGCGCCCAAGCCGACCGCCCGGGTGCTGCGCTTCCGCCGAGCGGTCGACCTGCTCGGGGACGCATCGGTGGCCACGATCGGCGACGTGGCCGCCGCCGCCGGCTACGCCGACCACAGCCATCTCGTGCGCGACTTCCGCGCCCTCGCCGGTTGCTCGCCGTCCGAGCTCGTCGCGGCCCGGATGCCCGACGGCGGCGGCGTCGCCGCCTGACGAGCACCGGCCCCATCCCCAGTGCGCTCCCGCGTTGGGTCACTCGAGCTGCTCAGAGCGGCTCGAACGACCCAAGGCCGCGACGAGGACTCGACCACGGGACCCTTGGTCGCCTTCGGTAGACTGCGCGTTCGCCGCGCTTGGGCGCGGCGCACGTCGGAGTGGCGGAATCGGCAGACGCGCTAGCTTGAGGGGCTAGTGCCCGCAAGGGCGTGGGGGTTCAAGTCCCCCCTCCGACACGCTCCCTCGGTCGCGTTCTCGCAGGTCAGGCCGTCGTGCGTTCGTGAACGACAGCACCGAACGGACCCCGTGGACACCGAATGGACACCGCGGAGGTGACTGGTGGGGTGGCGACCGCTCAGCCGCAGAGGCGACGTCGACTCCGACTACGAC
>DASUUL010000059.1:0-11518 GCA_036374115.1 Acidimicrobiia bacterium
GCACGAGCTATCTCCGCGTCGGCGCGCTCCAGCGCCAGCTCGGGCTCGATCCCGCGGCCGTGGCGGTCTTCTCCGCGCCCGACCGGCTCGGTGCGGGTGCGCTCGTCCAGTTCCGCACCCGCAAGGAGGTCACGGTCAACGTCGACGGTGCCTCCCTCACCGACATCACCCTCGGGCTCACGGTCGCCGACGTGCTCGGCGACTATGCCGTCGAGCTCGGCCCCCTCGACCGCGTCGACCCGGCGCTGGAGACGCCCATCGCCCCCGGCATGGTCGTCGCGGTGGTGCGCGTGAACGCCGACACGCTCCAGACGGTCCCCGAGCAGGTGCCGTACGCGGTCGAGCGGCACGACGACCCGAGCCTTCCCAAGGGCCAGGAAGTCGTGGCCCAGAAGGGCGTCCCCGGCACGGAGCACGTCACGTACCGCCTGACCCTCGCCGACGGCGTCGAGGAGGCGCGCGAGCCGGTCTCCCGGATCCCGGTCACGCCGCCCGTGCCGGAGATCGTCATGGTGGGGACCGCACTGCCCAACCAGCGGGTGGGCACCGCGTCGTGGTACGCGAGCCCGTTCGGGTCCGATTCGTGTGCTACGAAGCAGTACGTCCCGAGGGGCACGATCGTCACGGTCATCAACCTCGACACGGGTGCCACCACCACGTGCCGCGTGGCCGACCGGGTCGAGGCCAACCGCGTCGTCGACCTCGACGACGACGTGTTCGCGCAGCTGGCGCCGCTCGGCCAGGGCGTGTTCAACGCTCGCATCGACTGGGCGTGACCACCTGCGCCGCCTGATCTCGCGGTGGCTCGTTCCCCGCGCACCGGCATGACCCCGCTACGTTTCGTGCCGATGCCGCTGCTCACGCCGACCACCGTGCGCGCACTCCTGGCCGAGCACGACCTCCACCCGAGGCGGGCTCTCGGGCAGCACTTCCTCGCCGACCCCAACACCGCCCGCCGCATCGTGCGGTTGGCGGGTATCGACGAGGGCGACCACGTCCTCGAGATCGGCCCCGGCCTGGGCTCGCTGACGCTCGCGCTTGCCGATGCCGGGGCGAGCGTCGTCGCGCTCGAGCTCGACCCGCGCCTGGCGGCGGTGCTGCGGGCGACACTCGCCGAGGCGGGAGTTGACGGCGGCGCCGACCGCGTCCGGGTGGAGGTCGGTGACGCCCTCGAGGCCGACCTGGCCGGGCTCGTCGACAGCGCTTCGGATCAGAGAGCCCGCGAGGAGTGGCACTCGGTCTCCAACCTCCCCTACAACGTGGCCACGCCGGTGGTCGTGCGCCTGCTGGAGGAGGTTCCGCGCGTGGCGTTCCTCATGGTGATGGTGCAACGGGAAGTGGGCGAGCGTCTCGCCGCCGGCCCGGGCTCGGCCGCGTACGGCGCGGTGTCGGTGAAGGTCGCGTACTTCGCCGAGGCCGAGGTCGCCGGCACCGTGCCGCCCACCGTGTTCGTTCCCCAGCCGAAGGTGGAGTCGGTGCTCGTTCGCATGACCCGGCGCCCGGCACCACCGGTCGAGGTACCGTCGCCGGCACGGTTGTTCGCGCTCGTGCGCGCCGGCTTCGCGCAGCGCCGCAAGATGCTCCGGCGCTCGTTGCGGCCCGAGCTGGGTGAGCACGTGACCGATGTGCTCACCGTCGCCGGCATCGACCCGGCGACGCGCGCCGAAGCGCTGTCGCTGCCGGACTGGGCGGCGGTGGCGCGGGCGGAGGAAGCGGTGGCGGCGTGATCCGCCCCACGCGTGTACGGGCGACCGCGTTCTCCAAGGCGACGCTGTCGCTGCGCGTGCTCGGCGCGCGCCCCGACGGCTACCACGAGATCGACGCTCTCGCGGTGTCGCTCGGCCAGCCCCAGGACTCGCTGGAGGCGCAGGTCGTGAGCGAGCCGGGGGTGCGGATCGAGATGCCGGGCGAGACGCCCTCGCTGGCGCCCGACGGCGACGAGAACCTCGCCGCCCAGGCGGCGGACCGGATCCTCATGCGCGCCGGCCGCCAGGCGCTCGGGGTGCAGCTGATCCTGCGCAAGCGCATCCCCGTCGGGGGCGGGCTCGGCGGGGGCTCCGCCGACGCCGCCGCCACGCTGCTGGCGGTCCGCCACCTCCTGGAGCTCGAGCTCGACGACGACGTGCTCTTCGGGCTCGCGGCCCAGCTCGGCTCCGACGTGCCGTTCTGCCTCCAGGGGGGTGCAGCCCGGATGCGCGGCCGCGGCGAACTGCTCGAGCCGGTCAAGGTCCCCCTCGGTCTGCCCTTCCTCGTGGTGATGGCCCCGTTCGGGCTCGCCACCCCCGACGTGTACCGGATGTGGGACGAGATGGGTGGTCCGGAGTCACGGCGAGAGGTGGCGCCGCCACGGGCGCTGGCCCAGCGACTCGGCCCGCTCACGAACGATCTCGAGCCCGCGGCCGAGCAGCTCGATCCGCGGGTGCGGGAGCTCCGGGAGCGCATCGAGGAGGTGGCCGGACGCGGCGCCCTCCTGGCCGGGAGCGGCTCCAGCTACGTGGTGCCGGTCGACATCGAGGGCCGGCGCCTCCCCGAGCTCGCCGCGGAGCTGGGGGAGCGGCTGCGCCTGCCGGTGATGGGGGCGGCGACGGTCTCGCGCGGGGTCCGGCTGGAGGCCTGATGTGACCCCCACGGCGGCCGTCCGTTACGGTGGCCTCCGCCATGGGATCCCTCATCAAGAAGCGGCGCAAGCGAATGCGCAAGAAGAAGCACAAGAAGCTGCTCAAGAAGACGCGCTGGCAGCGCCGCCAGCAGGGTCGCTAGTGCGAACCGACCGCCTCCGGGCGGTCGGTTTCGCGTCGGCGCCGGCTCAGGTATCCCCACGGCCACGCTCTTTCCCCCGTCAAGGACGTCGTCGTAGTCTCCGATGATGCTCTGACGTCCCTCTCCGTCTCTCAGCGCGAGTGAGGAGCGACCGTGGCCAGCCGAATCGAGGACTACGCCATCATCGGCGACACCCAGACGGCGGCCCTCGTGGGCAAGGACGGCTCCATCGACTGGCTCTGCGTTCCCCGCTTCGACTCCGGCGCGGTGTTCGCCGCCATGCTGGGCGATCAGGACCACGGCCGCTGGCGGCTGGCGCCCGCCGGTGGGATCCAGCGCGTCGAGCGCCGTTATCGCGACGCGACGCTCGTCCTCGAGACGACGTACCACACCGACGACGGCGTCGTGCGGGTGATCGACTGCATGCCGATCCGCGGCAGGACCGTCGACGTCGTGCGCGTCGTCGAGGGGGTCTCGGGGCGGGTCCCCGTCCACATGGACCTGCGCATGCGCTTCGACTACGGCTCCTCGCTCCCGTGGGTCACGCGCCAGGACGGCCGCATGCACGCGACCGCCGGCCCCGACACCATGGTCCTCTCGACGTCCGTCGAGGCCGAGGGTGCCGGTGGGTCGACGGTCGCCGACTTCGTGGTGGGCCCGGGCGACAAGGTGCCGTTCGTGCTCGCCTGGCACCCCTCGCACGAGGAGCCGCCAGAGGACGGCGACGCCCTGCGTGCGGTGGAGCACACCGAGTCGTGGTGGCGCCGGTGGGCGAAGCAGTGCACGTACACGGGGCAAGACCAGGACCTGGTGCTGCGGTCGCTCGTCACGCTGAAGGCCCTCACGTACGCGCCCACCGGGGGCATCGTCGCCGCCGCCACCACCTCGCTCCCGGAGTGGATCGGCAGTGTCCGCAACTGGGACTACCGCTACTGCTGGCTGCGCGACTCCGTGCTCACGCTGTTCGCGCTCATGACGGGCGGGTACGACCAAGAGGCGCTGGCGTGGCGCGACTGGCTGCTGCGCGCCGCCGCCGGCGATCCCGCGAAGCTCCAGATCATGTACGGGCTCGCCGGCGAGCGCCGCCTCGAGGAGTACTCGATCGGCTGGCTCCCCGGGTACGAGGCGTCCGCACCCGTGCGGGTCGGGAACGCCGCCAGCGGGCAGTTCCAGCTCGACGTGTACGGCGAGACGCTCGCCTCGCTGGCGATGATGCGCCACGTCGCGCCGCCCGCCCAAGCCGGCGCCGCGGGCACGCCCGACGAGGCGTGGAAGCTCGAGGTCGCGCTCCTCGACTTCCTCGAGGGCGCCTGGCACCACCCCGACGACGGGCTCTGGGAGATGCGGGGCGACCGCCAGCACTTCACACACTCGAAGGTGATGGCGTGGCTCGGCTTCGCCAGCGCGGTGTTGTCGGCCGAGCGCTTCGACCTCCCCGGGCCCATCGACCGGTGGAAGGCGGCCCGCGACGAGATCCATGCCCAGGTCTGCAACGAGGGCTTCGACCCCGAGCTCAACTCGTTCACCCAGGCCTACGGCTCCAGGGAGCTCGACGCCGCCCTGCTCACGATCCCGACCACGGGCTTCCTCCCCGCCACCGACGAGCGCATGGTCGGTACGGTCGCGGCGATCGAGCGCCAGCTCCTCGAAGACGGCTTCGTGCTGCGCTATCGCAGCGAGCACGCCGACGACGGGCTGCCGCCGGGGGAGGGCGCGTTCCTGCCGTGCTCCTTCTGGCTCGTCAACAACTACGTGCTCCAGGGCCGCGCCGACGACGCCCGGAAGCTCTTCGACAAGCTCACCGCCACGGCCAACGACGTCGGCCTGTTCTCCGAGGAGTACGACCCGAACGCCAAGCGCCAGCTCGGCAACACGCCGCAGGCGTTCACGCATCTCGCGTTCGTGCGGGCGGCGGCGGCACTCTCCAACCTGTCGATCGGCCTCGACGTACCAGGAGCCGTGGATGCCTGAGCGCTACGACGTCATCATCGTCGGGACGGGCGCCGGTGGCGGGACGCTCGCACACGCGCTCGCGCCGGAGGGCTTGCGGATCCTCATGCTGGAGAGGGGGAACTTCCTGCCGCGGGAGATGGCGAACTGGGATCCGGAGCAGGTGTTCGTCGACGGCCGGTACATCTCCTCCGACACCTGGTACGACGCCGACGGCAAGCCGTTCCAGCCCCAGATCCACTACTTCGTCGGGGGCGCCACCAAGATGTACGGCGCCGCGCTCTACCGCCTCCGTCCCGGCGATTTCGGCGAGATCCGCCACGTCGACGGCGTCTCGCCGGCGTGGCCCCTGACCTACGACGACTTCGAGCCCTGGTACACCCGGGCCGAGTGGCTCTACCAGGTGCACGGCCGCCACGGCGAGGACCCGACCGAGGGGCACTGGAGCAAGCAGTACCCCCATCCACCGGTGTCGCACGAGCCGCGCATGCAGCAGCTCGTCGACGATCTCGAGGGCGGCGGCTACCACCCGTTCCACGCGCCGTGCGGGATCCTGCTCGACGAGGCCGAGCGGCCCCGCAGCACGTGCATCCGCTGCACGTGGTGCGACGGCTACCCGTGCCTCGTGCACGCCAAGTCGGATGCCGAGGTGATCGCGGTCCGGCCCGTGCTCGACCGGCCCAACGTCACGCTGCTCGTCGACGCCGAGGCGACCCAGCTCCAGACCGATGCGTCGGGCGGCGCCGTCACCCGCGTCGTCGTCGAGCGTGACGGGCGCCGGGAGGAGTACCAAGCCGACATCGTGGTGGTGGCGGCCGGGGCGGCCAACAGCGCCCGCCTGTTGCTGCGCTCGGCCAACGAGCGGCACCCCGACGGGCTGGCCAACGGATCCGACCAGGTGGGCCGCAACTACATGTTCCACAACTGCAAGGCAGTCGTCGCGCTGTCCACCGAGCCGAACGACACCGTGTACCAGAAGACGGTGGGCCTCAACGACTTCTACTCCGGCAGCGACGACTACGAATTCCCGATCGGCAACATGCAGATGGTGGGCAAGTCGAACGCGGCGGCGATGAAGGGCGAGGAGCCCAAGCTCACGAAGCTCGCTCCGCACTGGAGCCTCGCGGAGGTGGCGCGCCACGCCGTCGACTTCTGGCTCACCACCGAAGACCTGCCGACGCCCGAGAACCGCGTGACCGTCGACGGCGACGGGCATGTGCACCTCGCCTACACGCGAACGAACGACGAGGAGGCGTCGCGCCTGTACGGCGAGCTCAAGAAGATCCTCAACCACGTCGGGATGGCCGAGCATCATGTGCTCGACAAGAACTACTACATGAAGATGAACATCGACATCGCCGGAGTGGCGCACCAGGCCGGGAGCTGCCGTTTCGGCACCGACCCGGCCACGTCGGTGCTCGACACGAACTGCAAGGCGCACGAGCTCGACAATCTCTACGTCGTCGACACGAGCTTCTTCCCCAGCATCGGGGCGGTGAACCCGGCGCTCACCGCGATGGCCAACGCTCTGAGGGTCGGGGCGCACCTTCACGAGCGGTTCCAGTAGGCGGCAGGAGACCAAGGGGGCGCGTGCCCGGGATGCGGCGGACCAACGAGGCGACGCTCGTGTACGCGGCCGGGGTCGTACAGGGGATCGCGCTCGTCACGTTCCCCGCTGCGAGCGCGGTCTTCACCGACGCGGACGAGTACGACCTCTCGAGCTCCGCCTACGGCGCGCTCTTCGTGCCACTGGCGGCGATGGCGATCACGTCCTCGCTCCTCGGCGCCGGCCTCACCCGCCGGGTCGGCACCCGGATGCTCTACCTGGTGGGCCTGGGCGCCAACCTGGCCTCGATGGTGCTGCTCCTCGCCAGCACCCTGGCCGCCGGCGACACGGTCGCGTACCCCGTGCTCCTCGCCGCCACCGCCTGCCTGGGCATCGGCTTCGGCCTCACCGTTCCCGCGATCAACACACTCACCGCCGGGCTGCACCCGGCCAAGGTCGACACCTCGGTGCTCGTGCTCAACGCGCTCCTCGGCCTCGGCACCGCGGCCGCACCCGTGCTCGTCGCCGCGTTCGTGGGTCTCGGCTTCTGGTGGGGCCTCCCGGTGATGTCGAGCGCGCTGCTGGTCGTGCTCCTGGGGCTCAGCGTCGGGCTCCCGCTGCGCTCCCCACCTTTGGCCGCACGTCGCGACGAGAGCCCGGGTGACGGGACGCCGGAGCACCCGGGCGTGGGCAGCGTCCCCGCGCGCTTCTGGGTCTTCGCCGGCTTCGCCCTGCTCTACGGCGTGTGCGAGACCATGAACGGCAACTGGGCCCAGCTCTACGTGAAGGACGACCTCCAGGGCTCGGCGACCCTCGGGTCGATCGCGCTCACCACGTTCTGGGCGAGCGTGACCATCGGCCGCGTGGGCTTCGCCCTCGTGCAACGGCAGTTCCCCACGCGGCGGACGTTCCACCTGCTCCCGTTCGTGCTCGTCGCCGCGTTCGTCGTGATCGCCGCGCTGCCCGACCGCCGGCCGGTGCTCGCCGTGCTCGCGTTCGCGCTCGCCGGCCTGGGCTGCTCGGCCCTGCTCCCGCTCATGATCACGTTCGGCCAGGAGGAGCTCGTCGCCATCGCGGCCTCGGTCGCGGGCGGCGTCATCGCCTTCTACCAGCTCGGCTACGGCATCGCCGCGTTCGGCGTGGGCCCGCTCGAGGACGCCGGCCTCGACCTCTCCACCATCTACGGCCTGGTCGCGATCGTGGCCGCCGTCATGGGCGGGCTCTCCTTCCTGGCGACGCGAGGGCACGGCGAACCCGTGGCGTTGCATCCGCGTCCAGTTGCCGCCGTGCACGCATTCGACACGCCCAGCACCCCCAAGACGCAAGGAGCACTGCCATGAGCCTCGACGGGAAGGTCGCCATCGTCACCGGCGGCAACAGCGGCATCGGGAAGTCGATCGTCCTCGCCCTGGCACAGGAGGGTGCGAGCGTGGTGATCGACTACGTCGCGAATCCGCAAGCGACGGAGGACCTCGAACAGCAGGTCGCGGCCCTGGGGGGCAAGGCCGTCGGAGTGGAGGCCGACGTGAGCAAGATCGGCGACCTCCAACGCCTCGTCGACACCGCGGTGAAGCAGTTCGGACGGCTCGACGTCATGGTCAACAACGCCGGGATCGAGACCCGCTCGTCGACGCTCGACACGACCGAGGCCCAATACGAGAAGGTGCTCGCGATCAACCTCAAGAGCGCGTTCTTCGGAACCCAGCTGGCCGCGAAGCAGATGATCAGCCAGGGCGGCGGCGGCCGAATCATCAACATGTCGTCGGTGCACGAGGACTGGCCCATGCCCGGCAACACCCCCTACTGCCTCTCGAAGGGTGGCATGCGCATGCTGACCCGCACCGCCGGCGTCGAGCTCGCGCCGCACGGCGTGCTCGTCGTCGGCGTGGGGCCGGGGGCGGTCGACACGCCGATCAACGCGCCCACCGAGGCCGACCCGGCCAAGCTCGAGGCCCTCGAAACCGCCATCCCGATCGGGCGGATGGCGAAACCGGAGGAGATCGCGAGCGTGGTCGCGTTCCTCGCCGGCGACGGCGCCAGCTACCTCACCGCCACCACCGTGTTCGCCGACGGCGGCCTCAAGCAGTCGAGCCCGGGGCTGTAGGCGTGTTCGACTGGGGCGTGCTGGGCACCGAGCCGGCGCAGTTGCTTCCGGCTCGTTACCAGATGGCGTTCACGCTCGGGGTGCACATCCTGCTCGTGCCGTTCGGCGTGGCGCTGCCGCTCATGACGCTCATCGCCAACCGGCGCGCGCTCAAGTACGACGACCGTGACGCGCTGCTCCTCGCCCGGCGATGGTCGAAGGTCATGGCCGTGCTGTTCGCGGTGGGGGCGGTCACGGGAACAGTCCTGTCGTTCGAGATGGGCCTCCTGTGGCCCGGGCTCATGGGCCAGTTCGGCGACGTGTTCGGGCTCCCGTTCATGATCGAGGGCATCGCCTTCTTCCTCGAGGCGATCCTCATCGCGCTCTACATCTACAGCTGGGACCGCGTCGGTCCCCGCGTCCACTTCTGGCTCGGTGCGCCACTCCCGTTCGTCGCCATGCTCGGAGCGGCCTCGATCCTGGCCGCGAACTCGTGGATGAACACGCCCCAGGGCTTCACGCTCGACCGCGCCGGCAACGTCACGAGCGTCGACGTCGCCCAGGCGCTGTTGACGCCCGCCCTCTGGTACACGTTCCTGCACTTCATGCTGGCGGCGTACCTCTGTGCCGGGTTCGTCGTCGCGTCGGTCTACGCGGTCGGGATGCTGCGGGGGCGACGTGACCGGTACCACCGCCTCGGGTTCCTCATCCCGTTCACCATCGCCGCCATCGCCACCCCGGTGCAGATGCTCGTGGGCGACCAGGTGATGCGGGCGGTCATCGACGACCAGCCGGTGAAGTTCGCCGCCATCGAGCTCGTGCCCGAGACCGACACCGACGTGCCCGAGACCATCTTCGGCCGCCTCGACGGCGACGAGGTCAAGGGCGGGATCCCCATCCCCGGGCTGGCGTCGTTCCTCACCGGCTTCAGCACCGACACCGAGATCGAGGGCCTGAACATCGTCGCCGAAGACGATCGACCACCGGCGACGATCGTCCACTGGGCGTTCGACGTGATGGTGTTCACCGGCTCGTTCCTCGCACTCGTCTCGGTGTGGTTCCTGTTCGTCTGGTGGCGCCGGCGCGCGCTACCCAAGCCCCGGTTGTTCCTGCGCGTCGCGGCGGTGTGCGGAGTGGTCGCGATGATGGCGATGGAATCGGGCTGGATCGTCACCGAGGTCGGGCGCCAACCCTGGGTCGTCTACGAGGTTCTGCGCACCGAGGATGCCGTGACGAACGCCGACGGCGTGTGGATCAGCCTCGCGGTCGTCGTCGTGATCTACGCCGCCGTCGCCGTCGCCACCGCCGTGCTCCTGCGCCGCATGGCCGCCCGCTGGCGGGAGGAGGAGAAGGAGAGCACGGCGAGCGGAGGACCGTACTCACCGCCGGGGCCGCTCCTGCTCCCGGTGCAACCGAGCGAACCGGCCCCGCGCCCATGATCACCACCGCCGCGGTCATCCTGTGGGTCGCGGTCACGGCGTACGCCGTCTTCGGCGGGGCCGACTACGGCGCCGGGTTCTGGACCCTGGTGTCGGCTCCCGGGCCGCGGGGTGAGCGGCCGCGGGCCCTGATCCGCCACGCGGTCGGGCCGGTGTGGGAGGCGAACCACGTCTGGCTGATCTACGCCATCGTGCTGCTGTGGACGGCGTTTCCCCGCGCCTTCGAATCGGTGATGTCGTCGCTGTTCGTGCCGCTCGCCTTGGCGGTGATCGGGATCGTGCTGCGCGGGAGCGCGTTCGCGTTCGGCGGGGTGACGGCGTCGCCCGCGGCGACGCGGGCCTGGACCTGGGTCTACGGGGTGTCGTCGGTCGTCGTACCCTTCCTGCTCGGCGCCGTCCTCGGTGGCATCGCGTCGGGACGGGTGGAGCCGGGCAACGCCACGAGCCAGGCCCTCAGCACGTGGATCAACCCGACGTCGATCGTCGTGGGCCTGTTCGCGGTCACGATCTGCGCGTACGTCGCCGCTGTCTTCCTCACGACCGACGCCCGGCACTACCGGGACGAGCCGCTGGTCGCGTACTTCCGCCGCCGGGCGATTCTCGCGGGGATCGCCGCCGGCGTGCTCTCGGTCGTGGGCATCTTCGTGCTCGGGAGCGACTCCCCCTACATGAGGAGTGGGCTCCTCCACGAGGGCCTCGTACCGGTGATCGCCTCGGCCCTGTTCGGGATCACCGCCCTCTCCCTCCTGCGGCGGGGAACGGGGCGCTGGACGCGCGCGTTGGCGGTCGGGGCGGTTGCGATGGTGGTGTGGGCATGGGGGCTCGCCCAGTACCCCTACGCGCTGCCCGAGACCCTCACGATCCAGGATGCGGCCGGCAACATCCACACGCTCAGCTGGGTCCTGCTCACGTTCGTCCTCGCGACGGTGTTCGTGATCCCCGCGCTCGTCCTCCTCTTCGTGCTCGACCAGCGCGGCAAGCTCGAGGAGGGCATGGATCCCTCGGCCGGGATGGCTCCGCACCGGGTCGTGATCGTGGGCGGCGGGTTCGGCGGCCTGCCGGCGGCGCGGTTCCTCGGTCACACCCAGGTCGAGGTGGTGCTGGTCGATCGGCGCAACCACCACCTCTTCCAGCCGCTCCTGTACCAGGTCGCGACCGGGATCCTGTCGCCAGGGGAGATCGCGCCTTCGCTGCGGCATCAACTCCGCCACCACAAGAACGTGAACGTCGAGCTCGCCGCGGTCACCGGCTTCGACCTCGAGCGGCGGGTGGTGTACGCCGACCGGTTCTTCGAGACGCCCGTCGAGATCCCCTACGACAGCCTCATCGTCGCCGCCGGAGCCGGCCAGTCGTATTTCGGTCACGACGAGTTCGCGCTCAACGCGCCCGGCATGAAGACCATCGACGACGCCATGGAGCTGCGCCGGCGCATCTTCGGCGCGCTCGAGATGGCCGAGTCGTCCACGAGCGACGAGGAGCGTGAGCAGTGGATGACGATCGTCGTCGTCGGCGCCGGGCCGACCGGCGTGGAGCTGGCGGGCCAGATCCGCGAGCTCGCCCAGCGCAGCCTCCGCGGCGACTTCCGTGCCATCGACCCGTCGGCGCTGCGCGTGCTGCTCCTCGACGGGGGTGAGGAGCCACTGGCCACGTTCGGCGACCGCCTCTCCGACAAGGCGACCGAGGCGCTCGAGCACCTCGGGGTCGAGCTCCGGATGGGATCACGGGTCACCGCGGTCGACC
>DASUUL010000060.1:0-6955 GCA_036374115.1 Acidimicrobiia bacterium
CATGTGGGCCGACGACGAGTTCTCGTGGAAGGGCGAGCGCCTGGAGGTCGCGCCCCATCCGATCGTGCCGCGGCCGGTGCAGGAGCCGCACCCGCCGCTGTATCTCGCGTGCACGAAGCGCGACACGGTCCGGCTCGCCGCCCGTTGGGGCGTCGGCGCCCTGGTGCTCGGGTTCGCCGGCGTCGAGGAGATCACGCTCCTTCGCCACCTCTACGACGAGGCCCGCGCCGAGCGCAACGGTGAGGAGCTCGTGTCGCCGGCGGTCAACGACCACTTCTCGGCCCTGTGCCCCGCGGTCGTGCTCGACGACGCTGCGGCCGCACTGCGCATCGGGACCCGCGGGCAGCGCTTCTTCGCGGAGGCGATCGCCCACTGGTACGGCGGAGGTCCGCCTCCGTCGGAAGCGGAGGACCACGACGTCGAGACCACGCTGGCGGCGATGCGCGAAGACCGCGAGCGGGTGGTCGCCCGCCTCCACGAGGCCGAGATCCCGGTCACCCCCACCTCGACGGGCATCTGGAACGCCGAGCATGCGTACGGCGACGTCGACCAGGCGACGGCGTACGTCGAGCGCCTTCGGGAGGCCGGCGCCGACGAGGTGATGTTCCTGATCCAGATGGGCACCGTCCCCCAGGACGCATGCGTGGCGACGATCCGCAACCTCGGCGAGCGCGTGCTGCCGAAGTTCCGGTAGGTTCGATCCATGCCGCTCGCACCGGCTGCGCGCAACCTCCTCGACGCCATGGCGGCCGCCGGTACGCCACCGTTGTGGGAGCTCTCGATCGACGAAGTGCGCGCGAACCGCGAGCTCCTCGGCGGCCTCGAGGAGCCCGTGCCGGTCGGGGAGGTCGAGGACCGCACGATCCCCGGGCCGGGCGGCGACCTGCCCGTGCGGATCTACACGCCCGCCGCGAGTGGGCCGCGACCGGTCGTCGTGTACTTCCACGGCGGCGGGTTCGTGTTCTGCTCCCTCGACACGCACGACAACACCTGCCGCCGGCTCGCCAACGCCACCGGTGCGGTCGTGGTGAGCGTCGACTACCGCCTGGCGCCCGAGCACTGCTTCCCGGCGCCGCTCGACGACTGCTACGCCGCCACCGTATGGGCACACGACCACGCGGCAGCGCTCGGCGCCGACGGCGGCCGCCTCGTCGTGGCCGGCGACAGCGCCGGCGGGAACCTCGCCGCCGCCACCGCGCTGCTCGCGCGCGACCGCGCCGGTCCGCCGATCCGCTTCCAGCTGCTCGTGTACCCGGTGATCGACGCCGCCTGCGATGCGCCGTCGTACACCCAGAACGCCGAGGGTTACTTCCTCGAGGCCGAGGCGATGCGCTGGTTCTGGGCCCAGTACCTCGGTCCCGACGGCGACGGCGCCCAGCCGCTCGCCTCCCCGATCAGGGCCGACCTCACCGGGCTGCCCCCCGCCATCGTGGTCACGGCCGAGTACGACCCGCTGCGAGACGAGGGCGAGGCGTACGCCGAGGCCCTGCGCGCCGCCGGCGTCGACGCGTCGGCCCTGCGCTACGACGGCATGATCCACGGCTTCTGGAGCATGCCGACGTTCTTCCCCGAGGCCGAGCAGGCGACGGCCGCGATCGCCGCCGCCCTCGGCACAACCCTCGCGGGCACCACCTCCCCCTCCGAACCTGCGCGCTGAGCGCGCCGACTTCGGCGCGCGCAACGCGCAAGTTCGGGCAATCGACGGGGGTCAAGTGCGGTCGAGCACCTCGCCGAGGGCATCGAGCATGTAGCCGAGGTCGTCGCTCGAGAGCGCGTGGTGCGCGGGGACCGACAGCGCCCGGTCCATCACGCGATCCGCGTTGGGGAACCCGCCGGCGGGCTCGCGCCGCTCGATGCCGGCGAAGCCGGGCTGGCGCAGCACGTTCCCGGTCCACACCATCAGCGTGGCGATGCCGCGGGCCTCGAGCTCGCGCTGGATCTCCGTTCGGTCGAGGTCGTCGCGCAGGATGAACGGGTAGCGCATCCACGTGACGACGGCGTCGGGCCGGCTGCGGGGACGGATCACCTTGTCGTCGTGGCGGGCGAAGAAATCGTCGAGCCGCTGCCAGTTGAGGCGGCGGCGCTCGTTGTAGTCGGCGAGCTTGTCGAGCTGCACGAGCCCATAGGCGGCGCCGAGCTCGGAGGGCTCGAAGTTGTAGCCGACGCTGTCGAAGAGGAAGACGAGGTCGTAGGGCGTCCCGTCCGCGAGCGGGCCGAACCGATCTTTGTCGCCGCGGCGGGACCCGAAGAGGTAGGTCTCCGAGCGGCGGCCCCAGCGGCGCAGGGAGAGGCAGCGGTCGAGCTCGTCCTCGTCGTCCACACCCACGAGCCCGCCGTTCCCGGCGGCCGTAATCGCGTGGCCGCGGGCGAAGCTCGTCACCGAGATGTCGGCGCGGGCGCCGGTGCGGGTGCCGCGCAACCACGAGTCGAGGACGTCGCAACTGTCCTCCACCACCCGGAGACCGTGCGCGTCGGCGATGGCCCGGATGCGGTCCCAGTCGGGCACGTTGCCGACGAGATTGGGCGCGAGGATCGCCCGTGTGCGCGGACCGATCATGTCTTCGACGGCGTCGGCGTCGATCTGGTACGTGTGGGGCTCGACGTCGACGAAGACCGGCACGAGGCCCGTTTGCACCATCGGGGCGACGTCGGTGCCGAACGTCACGACCGGCGTCACGATCTCGTCACCGGGCTCCAGCTCGAGCAGGTCGATTGCGAGCCGCAGGGCCGACGAGCCCGAGTTGACCATCACACCGTGGCGCTTCGCGAGCAGCTCGGCGACGCGGCGTTCGAGCTCGGCCACGTTCTTGCCGAGCGCGAGGTTCGACGTCCGCAGCACGCCGACCACGGCTTCGATCTCGCGCTCGTCGTGCACCGCGCCCGGGTCGGGCAACCGCCGCCTCGGTCCCGTTTCCTGCACGCGGCCTCCCCCGAGCCTGTCCCGTTCTGGCGCGCGAAACGCGCCGGAACCCGGCGCGTCTCCCGCGCCAGAACGGTGAGATCAGATCCGTTGCAGGATGCTGGCGGTGCCGAGCGAGCCGCCACAGCACATCGAAATGAACGCGAGCTCCTTGTCGGTGCGCTCGAGCTCGTGCAACGCGGTGGTGATCAGCCGCGAGCCCGTCGACCCCACCGGGTGGCCGAGCGCGATCGCACCGCCGTTCACGTTCACCCGGGCGAGGTCGGGCTTGTGCACTTGCGCCCAGCTCAGCACGACAGACGCGAACGCCTCGTTGATCTCGAACAGGTCGAAGTCGGCCATCGCCATACCCGAACGGTCGAGCATCTTGTAGGTCGCGTCGACGGGCCCGTCGAGGAGGTAGTACGGATCGCTGCCCACCACGAGCTGGTGCAGTAGCCGCGCCCGGGGCCTGAGCCCGAGCGCGGTGGCCTTGTCCTCGTCCATCCACAGCACGGCAGCCGCGCCGTCGGAGATCTGCGACGAGTTCCCGGCGGTGATCAGGTAGCCGTCGACGACGGGCTTGAGCTTCGCCAGGCCCTCCATCGTCGTCTCGCGCAGCCCCTGGTCGCGGTTGATCAGCTGGGTCTCGCCGGTGGGCTCGCCGTCGTCGCCGATCACGGGCGTCTCGATCGGGGCGACCTCCCGTTCGAAGCGGGCCTCGTCCCAGGCCACCTTCGCCTTCTGCTGGGAGCCGAGCCCCCACTCGTCGAGGTCTTCCCGGCTCAGGCCACGGTTCTCGGCGATGCGTTGGGCGGCACCGAACTGGCCGTTGGGCGGGTCGTCGTAGGGCCAGGGCTGGCTGCGGGGGCTGCCGGGGCCGTTGTAGACGTTGGCGCCCAGCGGCACGTGGCTCATCTGCTCCACACCGCACGCGATGCCGACGTCGGCGCCGCCGGCGGCGATGAGGCCGGCGATCAGGTGGTTGGCCTGCTGGGCCGATCCGCACTGGGCGTCGACCGTCGTGCATGCGGCGGTGTACGGCAACACGTCGTTGCCCGCCGACAGCCACGAGTTCCGGGTGACGTTGCTGCCCTGCTCCCCGGCCTGGGTGACGCACCCGCCGATGACCTCGTCGACGATCGACGGGTCGATCCCCGCCCGCTCGATCACCTCGACCTGCGCGTGACGCAGCACGTCGGTCGCCTTCAGGCCCGAGAGCCAGCCGTTGCGCTTGCCGATCGGGGTCCGGACGGCCTCGATGATGACGGGCGTACCCATGCGTGCCTCCCAGGAGTGAATCGTCGGGCGCAGTTTAGAATCTGTTCTAGTGTCCGGTCCCCTTGCAGGTCTCCGCGTGGTCGAGATGGTCGGGCTCGGGCCCGGACCGTTCTGCGGGATGCTCCTCGCCGACATGGGAGCCGAGGTGCTCCGCGTGGACCGGGTCGACGCCGCCCGCGCCCTCGACCGGTCCCGCCCCGCCACGAGCGCCATGGACCGGGGCAAGCTGGCGGTCGCGGTGGACCTCAAGCTCCCGGAGGGCGTCGAGACGCTCCTGCGGCTGGTGGAGCAGGCCGATGCGTTCTTCGAGGTGTGGCGCCCGGGGGTGGCCGAGCGCCTCGGCATCGGACCCGACGACTGCCTCGGTCGCAACCCGCGGCTCGTGTACGGGCGCCTCACGGGCTGGGGCCAGGACGGCCCGTACGCACCCGCCGCCGGTCACGACATCGACTACATCGCACTCGCCGGCGCCCTCGAGCCACTGGGCCGCGCTGGCGAGAAGCCCACGCCGCCCATCAACGTGCTCGGCGACTTCGCCGGAGGCGGCATGCTGCTGGCGTTCGGGATCGCCTGCGCCGTGTTCGAGACCGCCCGCTCGGGCGAGGGGCAGGTGATCGACGCCGCCATGGTCGACGGGGCCGCGCTCATGCTGACCCCGTTCTACGCGGCCCGGGCGAGCGGCTTCTGGGGCGAGCGCGGCACCAACCACCTCGACACCGGTGCCCCGTTCTACGAGGTGTACGAGACCGCCGACGACAGGTTCGTCGCCGTCGGCACCGTCGAGCCGAAGTTCTATGCCGAGCTGCTCGAGCGCACCGGCGCCGGCCTCGACGTCGACGCCCAGTACGACAAGGGGCGTTGGCCGGCCGACAAGGAACGCCTGGCGGCAGTGTTCCGCACGAAGACGCGCGACGAGTGGTGTGACCTGCTCGAGGGGACCGACGCGTGCTTCGCGCCGGTGCTCACGCCGCTGGAGGCGCCCGACCATCCGCACAACCGGGCGCGCGGGACGTTCCTCTCCCCCGGCGGCGTGCCCCAACCCGCGCCTGCGCCCCGTTTCAGCCGCACGCCCAGCGACGTGCCCGACCCGCCCATGCACCCCGGCGACGACACCGAAGGCGTGCTCGCGCGCTGGGGATTCGACCGCGACGAAGTCGAGAAGCTGCGCGCCACCGGCGCGCTCGCGTGAAGAGAACAGAAAGGCTCCACACCGATGCCCATCCCCGAACAACGCGATCTCGAGAAGACCCGTGACGTGCTCGCCGAGTGGCTCGGCGGCAAGGTCGGCAGCGGGGACGTCGAGGTGTCGGAGATCACCGGCCCGGCGTTCACGGGCTTCTCGAACGAGACCCTCCTCTTCGACGCCGGCTGGAGCGAGGGCGGACAGCACCGCACCCAGGGTCTCGTCGTGCGGGTCGCACCCACGCGCCATCACCTGTTCCTCGATCCCGACTTCGAGTTCCAGCACCGCGTGATCAGCGCGCTCGGCGAGCACACCGACGTGCCCGCCCCTCCGATGCGCTGGTACGAAGACGACGAGGGCGTGCTCGGCGCACCGTTCTTCGTGATGAGCAAGGTCGAGGGCCGCGTGCCCGGCGACGCACCGCCCTACACGCAGGCAGGCTGGGTCCTGGAGGAGGCCACGCCCGCGTTCCGCCGCCGCATGGTGGAGAGCGGTCTCGACGCCATGGGCCGGATCCATGCGGTCGACGTGGATGCGCTCGACCTCGGATTCCTCGACAAGCGGCAGTACGGCCCCAGGGGGATCGAGCAGCAGGTCAACTACTACGAGCGCTATCTCGAGTGGACCGCGCAGGGCCGGCCGCTACCCGTGGCCGAAGCCGCTCTCGAATGGGTGCGCGCCAACCTGCCCGAGGACCAGGACATCCGCCTGGCATGGGGCGACGCCCGCATCAACAACCAGATGTTCGACGAGAGCGGCGACGTCGTCGCCGTGCTCGACTGGGAGATGGTCACGCTCGCCGACCCGATGATGGATCTCGGGTGGTGGCTGTTCCTCGACCGCCATTTCCACGAGGGCATCCCCGCCGATCGGCTCGAGGGCTTCCCGACGCGCGAGGAGATGGTGGCGCACTACGAGGACTGCACCGGGCGCGCCGCGCGTGACCTCTTCTTCTACGAGGTGTTCGCCGGCCTGCGGTTCTGCGTGATCATGGCCCGGCTGTCGGAGCTGCTCGCCGAGTTCGAGCTGCTGCCTACCGACAGCGACATGGCGACGAACAACATCGTCACGCGCCTCACCGCCGCGCTCCTCGATCTCCCCTCACCGGGCGAACCCGTCCCCCTCGTCTGATTGTTTGTTCCGTAGTACCGGCTTCACAACCGGTTCGCGCACAAACAGGGTCACTCGTCCGCCGGCGGCACGAGCACCTTCCATGCCAGCCCGCCGAGGATGCCGCCGACGAGCGGGAACAGGATGAACGCCCAGAGCTGCTCGAGGGCCCAACCGGCCTGGAACACCGCCGTGGCGAGGCTGCGGGCCGGGTTCACCGACGTGTTGTCGACCGGGATGCTGACGAGGTGCACGAGGGCGAGCATGAGCCCGACGGTGAGGCCGGTGAATCCGATCGCCATCGACTTTCGCGACGTGCTGAGCACCACGAGCACGAAGAGGCCGGTCAGCACGATCTCGGTGACGACCATGGCGGCGAAGTTGTAGCCACCGGGCGAGTGGTCACCCCAACCGTTCGACGCGAACCCCGAGGCCTCCGCGCTGAACCCGTCGACGCCGTTGGCGATGGCGAAGATCGCGAG
>DASUUL010000061.1:0-16742 GCA_036374115.1 Acidimicrobiia bacterium
CCCGCGAGGCCCGGTCGGCCCGCGACGAGGAGCTGGCCCTCAAGGCCCCCACCAACGACCCCGTCCGCATGTACCTCAAGGAGATCGGCAAGGTGCCGCTGCTCACGGCCGAGCAGGAGGTGACGCTCGCCAAGCGGATCGAGGCGGGTGTGCACGCCACCGAGCAGCTCGAGCGCGAGCCGCTCTCGGAGCAGAGCGCCGCCGGTGTCGAAGCGGTGGTCGTCGACGGCGAGCTCGCCAAGAAGCAGCTCACGGAGGCGAACCTGCGCCTCGTCGTGTCGATCGCCAAGCGGTACGTCGGGCGGGGCATGGCGCTGCTCGATCTCGTGCAGGAGGGCAACCTCGGGCTCATCCGAGCCGTCGAGAAGTTCGACTACACGAAGGGCTTCAAGTTCTCCACGTACGCCACGTGGTGGATCCGCCAGGCCATCACGCGCGCGATCGCCGACCAGGCCCGCACCATCCGGATCCCGGTGCACATGGTCGAGACCATGAACAAGGTGATGCGGGTCCAGCGCCAGATGCTCCAGGAGCTCGGCCGGGAGCCGACGGTGGAGGAAGTCGCCGCCAAGGTCGAGATGACGCCCGACCGAGTGCGCGAGATCCAGCGGATCGGCCAGGAACCCGTCTCGCTCGAGACGCCGGTCGGCGAGGAAGACGACAGCTTCCTCGGCGACTTCGTCGAGGATCCCACCGCGATCGCCCCTGCCACCGCGGCGGCGCGAGCGTTGCTCACCGAGGCGATCGAGGAGGCACTCGAGGAGCTGAACGACCGCGAGCGCCAGGTCGTGCGCCTGCGCTTCGGCCTCGACGACGGCCAGGTGCGCACGCTCGAGGAGGTCGGCAAGGAGTTCGGCGTCACGCGGGAGCGCATCCGCCAGATCGAGTCGAAGACCCTCGCCAAGCTGCGCCACCCGACCCGGTCACAGCGTCTGCGCGACTACCTCGAAGAGCCGTAACGGTCGCTAGATTCCCCCCGGGGTCGTAGCTCAGTGGTCAGAGCAGCGGACTCATAATCCGTCGGTCGGTGGTTCGATCCCACCCGGCCCCACCCCTGCGTTCGCACGTCCGAGGCTCATGGGGCGAGAGAACCGTTCCCGGGAACCGCCTTGCTCTCCAACTGCTCGCCGCCGACGGGGACGCGGCGGGGTGACGTGTGCGGCCTCCGATGGTCCGACCTCGACGTCGCACGGCACGGGCACTTCCTCGAGCCCAGCGACCGCGAGGCGGCCGACGTGATCCGCGGTCTCCTGCCCGCCCTGCGTGAGGCGGTATCGCGGAATGGCTGAACGGACCTCTGGCAACGGACGGCGCCGGTATCCTGAGCTCATGGCGTCGATCGACGTTGATCTCGACGAAGCCTCCGACGAGGCGCAGTCCAATCGAACGGACGCTCTTTCGACCAAGGGTTTCGGCCGATAGCCCGCCGACGGACGGCCCGGGCTGGCCTCGCCAGCTGTTTCTTGGTCGCGGTGGCGGCGTGCGAGAGTGGCGACGGCGGCACAGACGCTAGCCCGGTCGGCACTGGCCGCCCCCCGAGCACTGCCACGCGCACCTGCGACACTGCGGCGTTCGGTCCGACTGATTCGTATCCGCTGGTCCCGGACGAAGGACCAGCGCGTGCGGTCAGAGTCATCGGCAACCCGCCTCGCGTATCCGGTGCGACTGCGTACGAGCCGCGACCCGGGAAGTTCGTGGCCCTGAAGTCTCCCGTCATCGTCGCTGCTGGAGCCACGGTCGAGGTCTCGATCCCGGTCTCCGAACAGCATGCAGTCGCGCTGCTGTTCGGCGGTGATGGCGACCCCGTTGAGACGCTGCCATCGGGGGAGAGGCTCTTTCGCCTCGAACAGGGCGAGACGAGCGTGCTGTTCAACGGCTGCGCGGGCCGTGTGACCCCTTTCCCGGGCTACTTCCTCGTCGATGGTCCCCGGTGCGTTCAGCTCGATGTCCAGATCGGAAGCGAGCGCGAGCGGATCGACGTTGGCTTCGGAGTAGCGGGGTGTTCCGACGTGTTGCGCTCATAATCCGTCGGTCGGTGGTTCGATCCCACCCGGCCCCACGCACCCGAGCACGGCGTTCAGAGCTCGTCACCGGCGCGAGATCGGTACGCGCCGAGGAGGCCCGCACGAGCGACCGCCACCGCCTGTGTGCGGTTCCGGACCTCGAGCTTGGCGAAGAGGCCCCGGAGCTGGGTCTTGATCGTGTTCTCGCTGAGGTACAGGTGTGCAGCGAGCTCGCGGTTGGTCATTCCCGTGGGGAGCAGCGCGAGCAGCTCGCTTTCCCGCTCGGTGAGGCCGATCTCGCGGCCGGGCCAGCGGAGCTCGTCGGGCATGGTCGCCCGCTGGGATCGCTGCGCGAGCACCACCTGTTCGCCGCGTGCGGCCGCCCGGATGCCGTCGGCGATCGCCGGTGCCGGGACCGCCTTGGAGATGAAGCCGCGTGCGCCTTCCCGGAGCACGCGCTCGATGACGGCGGCGTGGTCGGAGAAGCTGAACACCAGGACGGCACCGTTGGTGGAGTCGGCGGTGAGCTCGCGGACCCGCTCGACCATGTCCTCCTGCTCCCCGTAGGTGTCGAGGAGGGTGACGTCGACGGAGCGCCGGGGCGGTTCCCGGACGTCGATCTCGACGATGCGGATCTCGGGGTCGTACGGGCTCAGCAGCGCGCGGAGCCCTTCGAGGACGATCTCGTAGTCGTTCACCAGGGCGACGCGGATGGGCCTCGGCATGGGCAGAAGGATGCCGAAAACGGGCGGCCGCCGAAACACCCGATCGGGTGATTGAGAAGTCGGCCCCTGCCTGCGACCATCACCCCGTGACGGCGGCGGAGTTCAGGCGGAGCGATCGGACCGGTGAGGCGCTGCTGGTCGTTTTGGGCGAGATCGACCTCTCCAACGCCGACGACTTCCGGGCCGCGATGCAGGCGCTCCTCGGCGAGGGCAGAACGCCCGCGCTGGTGGACCTCTCGGGGATCACGTTCATCGACTCGACCGGCATGGCGGCGCTCGTCGCCGCCCGCGAGACCGCCGATGCCGCCGGGATCGAGCTGGTGCTCGTCGACCCGTCGCCGCAGGCGCGCATGGTGCTCGAGGTCACGAACCTCTGGACGCATTTCAAGACGCGTCCGTAGCGGGCGCGTTCGCTCGAAGCGCTCAGCTGGCGGCGCCCGGGCCGTTGGAGGAGCCGCTCGCGGTGCTCACGTACGGTTCGGCCTGCTGGCGCACGCGCTCGATGCCGAGCTCGACGGCCGCCTGGGCCTTCTCGTAGGGGGTGCTGCGCTGGAAGTCGCGGAGCCAGCGCTGGATCTGCTCGTAGCGTTCCCGCCCGGCCTTGGCGCCGAGGTAGTAGCCGGCGGCGAAGCCGACGACGAGTCCGAGTCGCATGCGTCCCATGGCGCAGTTGTACCCCACGCCGCCACGCGCGCACACGCTCGTCCGACCCCTTGCTCCTCGAACACCTGTTCGATAGCGTCTGTGCCACATGGGCTACCGAGGAAAGGTCCGCGAGCAGGAGCAGGCTCGAGCCTTGCGCGCCCAGGGCAAGACCCTGGCCGAGATCGCCGGCGCGCTCGGCGTCGCGAGGTCGTCGGTCTCCCTCTGGGTGCGTGACGTGCCCTTCACCCCGTCGAAGCGCCGGTACGGCGCCCGGCGCCGCTCGAATGCCCTACACGAGCGGAAGCTCCGCGAGATCCAGGAGCTCAATCGGACAGGTGTCGAGCGCATCGGTCGCCTCGACGAGCAGGCCTTTCTGGTAGCCGGCGTCGCGCTCTACGCGGGGGAGGGTACGAAAGGCGACGGAGTGGTGAGCTTCGCAAACAGCGAGCCTGAGATGATGCGCTTCTTTTTTGCGTGGCTCCGTCGCTTCTTCACGGTCGACGAGGCGCGGCTGCGCGTTCGGGTCTATCTCCACCTGGGCCTCGATCTCGAGGCCGCCGAGTCCTTCTGGTCGGCTGTCACGGGCGTGCCGCGCGACCAGTTCCGGGCTTCCTACCGGGCCGCACCCGATCCCAGCATCCGGAGGACCAAGCACGTCCACGGGTGCTGCTACGTGACCTACTCCTGCTCGCGAACACACCGCGCAATCATGGGTCTGGTACGGGCGCTGCTATCGTCGTCGGCCTATTCCGGGGTGGCGCAATTGGTGGCGCAGGGGATTGTTAATCCCAAGGATGCGGGTTCGAGCCCCGCCCCCGGAGCTTCTCCCCAGCTGCGGCTCGCACCGGACCCCGAAGTCGCCTGATCTTCACCACAGGGCTGTTTGAGCGAAACCTCCGCCGGGCAGAATGGCCCCAGTCACCGGCGAGCGGAAGCGGCGCACCCACGACCCGCCGCCCGCCTCGCCGGCAGGCCACGAGCGGCCGCCGGGCCCGAGATCGGCGGCCGCCGCCGCGTCCGGGCCCGGATGCTCAGACCCCGCCGAGACGCCGAATGACCTTGCCCAGGGAGGAGAAGTCCTCACGGCCGTAGCCGGCTTCGCTCGCGGCGCTCAGCACCTGCCGGACCACCCCCGGCGTGAACAGCGGGCTCCGCATCCTCGCCCCGGTGGCGAGCGCGAGGTCGAGATCCTTGGCCATGAGGTCGGTCATGAACCCGGGCGCCCAATCGTTCGAGGCGGGGCTGTCGGGGATCACACCCTCGAACGGGAGCCGCGTGCGTACCGCGACGCAGTCACCGGTGGAGTGGGTGAGCACGTCGAGCAACCGGTGCAGGTCGACCCCGGCCTTGGCCGCCAGCGTCGTCGCCTCGGCGGTGGCGAGCATCTGCGCGGCGAAGACGAGGTTGTTGGACAGCTTGACGACCTGGCCCATGCCGGGGCCGCCCACGTGCACGATACGGCCCGCGAAGGGGTCGAGCGCCGGACGCGCGCCGTCGAGCGCGGTGGCGTCGCCACCCACCATCAACGTGAGCGTCCCGCGCTCGGCGCCGACCGTGCCTCCCGAGAGCGGCGCCTCCAGATAGCGGGCGCCGGTCGCGGCTACCCGCCCGTGCTGTGCCCGCTCGACCTCGGGGTCGATCGTCGAGCAGTCGACGACGGTCTTGGCGGTGCCGTCGACGAGGGCGGGCAGCGCGGCGCCGACGACCTCGACGACGTCGGGCGAGTCGGGTACGCACAGGATGGTGACGTCGCTGGCCGCGACCACGCCCGCGGGCCCGTCGCCCTCGACGGCACCACCCTCGACCGCGGCGTCGATCGGGCCCCGGCTCCGCGATGCCACCGTGACTCGATGACCGGCGGCGACGAGATGGCGCGCCATGGGGAGCCCCATCGCGCCCAGTCCAATGAACCCTACGTCCATGGCCGGTGACGCTACCGTCCGTGACTCGTGACCGACCCCCGCTTCACGGTCGTGGGCTTTCCGCCTTGGCGAGCGTTGCGCTGGCGCCTCCCGCGCTTCGCGCTCGGGATCCTGCTGCTGGGGCCGGGCATCGCCCTGACCGTCGACGCCGGCCTCGGTGTGAGCCCGTTCGACGTGCTGCACGAGGGCCTGGCCCGGCGCACCGGCCTCAGCTTCGGCACCATCGTGATCCTGGTGGGCGCGCTCATCCTGCTGCTGTGGATACCGCTGCGGCAACGCTTCGGTATCGGCACGGTGCTCAACACGCTGCTCGTGGGCTTGCTCATCGACCTCGCCCTCCGCTTGCTCCCGGAACCCGAGCTGCTGGCCTGGCGGGTACCGATGCCGGTGAGCGGGATCCTCCTGTCCGGTCTCGGGATGGGCCTCTACATCGGGGCCGGGCTCGGCCCCGGGCCGCGTGACGGTCTGATGACCGGGATCGCAGCGCGCGGTCATCCATTGTGGGCGGTCCGCACGGCGATCGAGCTCAGCGCGCTCGCCGTCGGCTGGGTCCTCGGGGGTGACCGCCGAGTGACGGCCGCGGGCGTCAGGTGCCGCCCGTCGCCGCCATTCTGAAGACGGCATCCCAGCGGCTGCCGTCGATCGCGAGCGCATCGAGCCGCACGGTCGCCTCGTGCTCCGCCTCGGCGACGTCGGGGCGATCCAGTGCAGCCCACGCCCGTGCGCGCGCCAGGCGGGCGAGCGCCTGGTCGAGGCGCGACTCGGTGCGGTCGGCGATCTCGAGCGCACGCCAGAAGCACTGTTCGGCGCCCGCCGGGTCGCCGAGCTGGACGCTCGCGAACCCGCGTGCCATGACGAGCTGCAGCTGGTCGAGGTACGTGACCGCGCCGTCACCGACCTCCTCGCAGACCCGCATGGCGTCGTCCGCCTGCCCGCAGGCGTCGTAGGCCAGCGCGAGCGCGGCCGCGGCGGCGGCCGCCGGCCCTGCCTGCGACACCCGGAGCCGAACGCCCTCGAGCGCGCTGACGGCGCCCCGCGCTCCGCCCGCCTGGAGGGTCGCGAGGGCATGGATGATCCCGCGCTCGGCGAGCATGTTGTCGTCGTAGCCCTCGCTGCGATCGTCCATCTCACTGGCGGCCTGCAGCGCGTTCGCCGACCCGCTGTGCACGGCGATGTTGGCGCGGCACACGAACGGGAACTGGCGGATCGACGTGTCCGGAACCTCCAGCGCGGTTTCGGACATCTCGTCGACGATCAGGTTTGCCTCCGCCACCCTTCCGAGGCACGCCAGTGCCCGGCAGAGCGGTGCGAGCGACTGGAGTGTGCCCCACGCGTCGTCCATGTCGCGAAACAGCTCGAGCGCTCCTTCGGCGCGCTCGATCGCGGCATGGCTCTCACCGCGCCAGAGGGCGATGTTGGCCAGGAGGACCTGCATGATCGCCGAGGCCCAACGGTTGTCGATGTCGCGCGACTCCTCGAACACGTCGGACGCGAGCCGCTCGGCCTCGTCGAGGTCGCCCTGGTTGAACCGCACCCACGCCAGCAACCCGAGCGCCCAGCCGAGGCCCCCCCAGTCGCCCGCCTCTGCGAAGGCACTGGCCGACTCGTTGAGGCGCTCCTCCGCCTCGGTGAGCTCGCCTCGGTAGAAGGCGATCCACGCCAGGTTCTGGAGAGCGGCGGCCTCGCCGCGACGGTCCTCGACGGAGCGGAAGCAGTCGAGCGCCTCGCAGATCGCCTTGGCGGCGGCGTCGAGCTCGCCGCGGAACAGGTCGGTCATGCCGCGCGTCCGCAGGGCGTCGCCGAGCCCCCCGAGGTCGTCGAGCTCCCGCCAGCGCTCGACCGCGTCGTCGAGCGTGGCGAGCGAAGCGTCGATGTCGTTCTCCTTGAGCTCGAGGTCGCCCCGGATGATGAGCGCCCGGGCCAGGGCGCGGCTGTCGCCGCGGGCCTCGGCGAGCTCGACGGCGGCGTCGAGGTCGGCCCGGGCGGAGAAGAGCTCGCGCAGCTCCGTACGGGCGCGGGCGCGGTAGAGGAGGAGACGGAGACGGCGGTCGAGGTCGTCGTCGAGCACGTCGAGGGCCATGCTGAGGAGACGTTTGGCCACCGGCCACGTCTCCTGCTGGGAGGCGCGCTCGGCCGCCTGCTCGAGGAAGTTGACCGCCTTCTCGGCCAGGTCGGCGGGCACGCCTTCCACCGTGCCGAGCTCGGCGATCAGCTCGGCGGCGGCGCCGTAGTGGTACGCCAGCTCGTCGAGCACCTCCTCGATACGGCCCGTCTTCGTGGCCCGCGCCGCGAGCAGATGGCTGAGGGCGGCGTGCCGGCGGGCCCGTTCCGCCTTGGTGAGCGTGCTGTAGGCGACCTCCCGGACGATGTCGGTCTTGAACCGGTACTCGTTGTGCTCGAGCTCGAGCAGGTCGCGGCTCGCCAGCACGCCGAGCTCGGGCTCACCGCCCGAACGGGCCTCGGCGAGGGCGGCCACCAGCTCGACGGAACCCGCGGGCCCGATCACGGCGCAGTCCTCGAGGGTGGAGCGCTCGGCGGGTGCGAGCGCGTCGATGCGCGCCGCGATGAGCCCGCGGAGCGTGCCCGGCAGCTGGCCGTCGCCGTTCTCACCCGTCTCGGGCTCGGTCTCCGAGACCACCGCGACCAGCTCCTCGATGAAGAACGGGTTGCCGCCGCTGCGCTCGACGATCATCGCCACGAGCTCGTCGTCGGCATCGGGCCCCAGCAGCTGGCGTGCGAGGTCGGCACCCGTCTCCGGCTCGAGGGGATCGAGGTTCACGAACACGGCGTTGTGGCGGCCGGGCCGGGGAACCCAGCGGTCTTCGAGCTCGGGGCGCGCGGTCGCAGCGAGCAGGAAGGGCAGCGTCCGGAACCGGGCCATCAGACGGTCGACGAGCTCGAGCACGAGATCGTCGGCCCAGTGGAGGTCGGCGAGGAGCACCATGAGCGGCCGGTCGTTCGAGAGGTGCTCGAGGAACGTCTGGACCGAGCGGATGGCCTCGTCGCGCGCCCGCGTGGGATCGACGCCGGTGCCGGTACGGCTCTGGCCCATGACGTACAGCAGCCCTTCGGCGACGCGCTCGACCTCGGGGGCGGTGTCGCCGACGTCGAGGGCCCTCGCCGTGGCCTGCCGGCACTTCTCGCGAACCGTCTCGGCGGAGTCCTCGTCGTCGATACCGCACGCCTTGCGGAGCGCCTCGGCCACCGGGAACCACACGTTGGCTTCCCCGTAGGGCGCGCAGTGCCCGAGCAGCACGGTGGCCCCGTGGTCGTCGCGCGCGACCCTCCCGAGCTCCCGCGCCAGACGGGTCTTGCCGACGCCGGCCTCGCCGGCGAGCAGCACGAGCTGGGCGCGCCGGCGCTCGACCGTCGTGCGCAGAACGGTGCGCAGCATCTCCACCTCGGCGTCCCGGCCAACGAGAGGCGAGCGGCCCCGCGACGGGCGCTTTCCGGGCGGCGCCACGGGCGCGAGCGCGAGCCACGCCTCGACGGGTTCCTCGCGTCCCTTGACCGCGATCGACCCCATCGACTCGTAGCGCACGCGCAGCTGGGTGGCGCCGTAGGTGGCGGGGCCGACGAGAACCTGTCCCGGGTGCGCGGCGGTCTGGAGCCGGCTCGCGATGTTCACGACGTCGCCCATCGCGGTGTAATCGCCGCCGGCGCGCAGCGCACCGACGAGCACCTCGCCCGTGTTCACGCCGACGCGCATCTCGGCGCCGAGCTGGTGCTGCCCGCGCAGGTCGGCCAGGGTGCGCTGCATCTGGAGCGCGGCCCGAACCGCCCGCTCGGCGTCGTCCTCGTGGGCGACGGGCGCGCCGAACAGGGCGACGATGGCGTCACCGACGATCTTGTCGACCTGCCCGCCATAGGCGTTGACGTCGGCGGCAAGGCGCTCGAAACAGCGGTCGACGAGCTGCTTCACCCGCTCGGGGTCGTTTCCCTCCGAGAAGGTGGTGAACCCGACCAAGTCGGCGAACACGACCGTAGCGATGCGGCGCTCGTCGGGCCGGCTCACGAGCGTGTGACCGCACGCAGGGCAGAACCGAGCGCCGTCGGGCGCCGGGTTCCCGCAGGAGGGGCAGGTCACGGCCACAGGATAGAGGGGTGGCGCGGCCGCCCCATGCGGATCAACCGGCCTCGGGCTCGGACGACTCGGCCAGCTCCGGGCGCCAGGCGCGCAGCATCTCCCACGAGAAGATCCCGGTGCCGTGCCCGTCGTTCCAAATGAGCGTCACGCCCCAGGCGCCGATGAGCTCGGCGTCTTCGATGCGCAACGGCTGCGGTGACGTGGGCTTCGGCCAGACCGGGAGGTCACGCTCCCGCAACCCGCGGCACTCGGCGCACGGGCAGTTGACCCGCAACTCTTCGAGCCCGTAGGACGCACGCGTCCCGTCGGGCCACGTGAGCGTGACGCCGGCGGCGCGGTCGACGTCGACCCCGCTGGGGGCGCGGTCCGGGCTCATCGGGGACGGGATCGGTGCGCAGCCATTCCCCGATGCTCGCGCACGAGCTCGCCGACCACCCGGCTCAGGCGGTCACGTTCCGCCTTCGGCGCGTACGCGCGGCGATAGAGCCGGTGGTGGAGGGAGAGGAGGTCGGGCCGGTGCTCGGCGAGCGACGCCAGGTAGTGCTCGCGAACCCCGGGACGCAGGTGCAGGAGCACGGGCGTGATCGACTCCGCCCCGGCCTCGACGCAGGCGCGCACGACCTCGCTGAGCTGGTCGCGCCGATCGGAGAGCCCGGGGAGCACCGGGGCGACGAGCACGCCGACCGGGACCCCCGCCTCGCGGAGGCGGACGAGTGCCTCCACCCGCTTCCTCGGATGGGGAGCCCCGGGTTCGGTGGCGCGCCACACCTCGGCATCGAGGGTCCCGATCGAGAAGTTCACCCGGACGAGGCCCAGCTCGGCCGCGGCCGTCAGGAGCTCGAGGTCGCGGAGGACGAGGGTGCCCTTGGTGAGGATCGAGAACGGGTTGCCGGCGGCGGTGAGCACCTCGATGATCCCGCGGGTGAGGCGGTACTTGCCCTCGGCGCGCTGGTACGGGTCGGTGTTCGTGCCCATCGCGATGTGGTCGCCCCGCCACCGTTTCGGTGCGAGCTCGGCGCGCAGCTTCTCGACCGCGTTGACCTTGACGACGATGACGCGCTCGAAGTCGTCGCTGGTGTTCAGGTTGAGGTACTCGTGCGTCGGGCGAGCAAAACAGTAATCACACGCATGGCTGCATCCTCGGTACGCGTTGATCGTGTAGCGGAACGGCATGGGAGCGTTCCCACCGATGTCGTTGATGATCGTGCGGGCGCGGACGTGCAGGAACTCGAGGCCACGGAACTCGCCCGTGCCGATCTCCCGCTCGGGTGGCTCGTCGAAGAGCGCCGGTTGCGCGGGTGGCTCGTCGGTGACCGTCCAGCGCAGGCGCTCCCGAGCGCTCATGCCGCGAGAGTAGCGAACGTGTGTTCGAGCCGGCAAGAGGGCACAATGGGACCGATGCCGGTGCTCTCCGACGACGAGGTCGCGAACGGCCTGGGTTCGCTCCCGGGGTGGTCCCGGGCGGGCGACGCGATCGAGAAGACGTTCGAGCTGCCCTCGTTCCCGGATGCGGTGGCGTTCGTGACCCGGGTCGGGTTCCTCGCCGAGGCCGCCGACCACCATCCCGACCTCGACGTGCGGTGGCGGAAGGTGCGCGTCTCGTTGTCCACCCACAGCGAGGGCGGCATCACGACCAAGGACCTCTCGCTCGCCGGCGAGATCGAGTCGATCCCGTCGGGCTGACGCCATGCTCGCCGCCGTCGTCGTCACCGCCATCGTCGTGTTGTGCATCGCGCTCGTCGTGGCGGTGGCCCGCGACCAGGGCCCGGCGCCCGGTGAGGTCGCGACGGCTTACGAGCTGGCCTGGGACCGCCTCGACTTCGAGACGCTCTGGGCGTTGTCGGGTCCGGAGCTGCGCGACGGGCGATCGAAGCACGACTTCATCACGGCGAAGCAGGCGGCCTACGACCGCAACCCGGGGCTCGCGGGACTGGCGAGCGACGTCGTCCTCGAAGAGGTGCTCGCCGGCAAGGAGGTGGCGGTGGTGCGCACCCGGGTCGAGCTCCGCCAGGGCGCGCCCGTCCACAACGAGCTCCGGCTGGCCCGGCGCGACCAGCACTGGGAGGTCGTGGCCTACGAGCTGCACGGCAGCCCGAGCGCCCGTCAGGGCAGGTCGGAGTAGGCCCAGCCGCGCCAGCGCTCGACGTCGATGACGATCGCGGGCCCGCTGATGCCCACGCTCTCGTACTGGGAGTACTTGGCCCGCAGGGCCGCCACCGCGCCGTCGTGTTCGGCGCCCTCCTCGACCACCCGGGCGAGCCCGTCGACGCGTGCCCACCACATCCGGGTCCAGTCCTCGTCGTAGTGGTCGACGAGCAGGCTGGCCGCCGGGTTGGCGCGCAGGTTCGCGAGCCGTTGGAGGCTCGTGGTGGTCTTGGGCTTCTCGTCCACGGCCGACACGACCGTGTCGCCGGAAACGGCGAAGCAGACCGGCACGAGGTGAGGGGTGCCGTCCGGGCGGACGGTGGCCAGTCGGGCGACCCGGGCCCCGGCGACTCGGCGGCGTACCGCCTCGGCGTCCACCGCGCGGACGTTACCGTCGGATCGTGACTGCGGGCTTGCTGCTCACCGGGGGCGCCGGCCGGCGGATGGGCGTCGACAAGGCGGAGCTGCGCCGTGACGGCGAGCGCCTGGCCGACCGGGCCGCGCGCGTGCTCGCCGCCGCCTGCGATCCCGTCCTCGAGGTCGGTCCCGGGCGCAGCTCGCTCGAGCGGGTCCGTGAGTCGACCCCGGGCGAGGGCCCCCTCGTGGCGCTCGTCGCAGGCGCGGAAGCACTGGGTGTCCGCGGCTACGACGGTCCCGTGTTCCTCCTGGCCGTCGACCTGCCGTTCGTCGAGCCCCCACTGCTGCGCTGGCTCGCCGACCGTCCCGGCGCCGGCACGGTCGTGCCGGTTGCAGGCAACGAGCCCCAGCCTTGTTGCGCCCGCTACTCGACCGAAGCAGTCGCCGTCGCGGGGAACCTGGTCGCGCGCGGTGAGCGGTCGTTGCGCGCGCTGCTGCGGGCGACGCCCGTCCACCTCGCCGCCGAGGACGAGTGGAGCCCCGTCGCCCCGATCACCTCGCTCGACGACGTCGACACGCCCGCCGACGCCGCCCGGCTCGGTCTCGATGTTCCGAACGGGGCCGCGGACCCGGGGTGAGCGAGGGGATCTGCGAGACTCCCGCGCGTGGAACCCGACTCGGTGTTGGAGCTGTTCGCGGCCGCCGCCGTCGCCGCCGGTGACGCAGTCGCGGGGCTGAGTGCAGCCGCCCGGCGGCGCCTGGGAGAGCGACCCGGTCAGTACCATCTCGACCTCGCCGCCGACGCTGCCGTGCTCGAGGCGCTCCGGCCGGCGGGTGCGGCCATCGTCAGCGAGGAGTCGGGGCGAAGCGGTCCTCCCGACTCGCCCGTCACGATCGTCGTCGACCCCGTCGACGGTTCGACGAACTGCTCGCGCGACCTGCCCTACTGGGCGATCTCGCTGTGTGCCGTGGACGCCGGGGGCCCGTGGTGCGCCCTCGTGCAGAACCAGGCCACGGGTGTGGCCAACACCGCGATCCGCGGTCGGGGCGCCTTCCGCGACGGCCGGCCGCTCACGCCCTCCCCGGAGCGGGCCCTGGACCACACCGTGGTGGGCTTCGCCGGGATGCCGAGGCGGGCGCTGGGGTGGGCCCAGTTCCGCGCCCTGGGCTCGGCCGCGCTCGCACTGTGCGACGTCGCCGCCGGCGGGCTCGACGGCTACGTCGACGGCGTCGGCCACCACGCCCCGTGGGACTACCTCGGCGGCCTGCTCGTGTGCACCGAGGCGGGCGCGACCGTCGTCGACGCCGGCGGCCGTCCCCTCGCCGTCACCGACTTCGACGCGCGGCGCCAGCCGATCGCGGCCGGGACCCCGGAGCTGCTCGACGCGTTGCGGCCGGCGGTGGCGCCGTGACCCCGAGCGAGCTCGACGACCTGTTGCGAGCCGCCGAGCACGGGGCGCGTGCGGGAGGTGAGCTCGTCGCCGCGAGCTACGGAGGCGCCCGCCGGCCCCGGGAGAAGGCGCCGGGCGACTGGGTGAGCGACGTCGACCTCGCCAGCGAGACGACGATCCGCGACGAGCTCGAGCGGCGCGCCCCCGGCATCCCGTTCTTCGGCGAGGAAGGCGGCGGCGAGCGAGGGCCGGTGGGTTGGTTCGTGGATCCGCTGGACGGCACCGCGAACTTCCTTCACCGGTTCCCGGCCGTGGGTGTGTCGGTGGCACTCGTGGAGGAGGGCACGCCGGCGGTCGCGGTCGTGCACGCCCCGCTGCTCGGCGAGACCTACACGGCGCGCGCCGGTGGGGGAGCGTTCCGTGACGGCGAACGGCTCACGATCAGCGAGCGCTCGCCCGACGGGGCCATCTGCGCGACCGGGTTCCCGTTTCGCGCCAAGGCCGACCGGTTGCCGTCGTATTTCCCGGTGTTCGAGGCGGCGCTCCGGCAGTTCGAGGACCTCCGCCGCGCCGGGTCGGCGAGCCTCGACCTCGCCTGGACGGCGTCGGGCACGTTCGACGGCTACTTCGAGCAGGCCCTCGGCACGTGGGACGTCGCCGCCGGCGCGTTGCTCGTGCGGGAAGCGGGGGGAGTGGTCACCGACTGGGAGGGCGACGAGCGCGCCTGGCTCGTGTCGGGCGACATCGTGGCGGGCCCCCCGGCTGTCCACGAGCGGCTCCTGCACCTCACCCGGGGCGCGCAGTGACCCGGTCTTCGTTTGTGCACGAACCCGGCGCCGAGTCGGTACTCGTGCACAAACGAGGTGACGTCAGGTCGAGAACCCGAGCACCTCGGCGGGGGGCTTCGCCGGCATGCGGACGTGGGCGACGACGTCGTCGCCGAGCGCCGAGTAGACCGCGTCGGTCACCTGGAAGAGGCGCTCCTCCGCGGGGAGGAACGACGGCAGCCCGTTGGTGACGAGCGCGAGCACGAGGCCGGTCTCGGGATCGGCGAGCCCCCGCGACGACGCCATGCCGCCGTGGCCGAACGCCCGCCGGCTCGTCCCGCCCGAGAACGCCCGCTGCACGCCCAGGCCCCACGGGATGTTCATGCGGAACAGGCGGTCCTTCAGGCCGTAACGGTGCACCGCGCCCATCAGCTCGACGGTGCGAGGGTCGAGCACCTGCGCCGGCCCGAACCCGAGCAGCGACTCGTAGAACCGGCCGAGCTCGCGGGCGGGGCCGCGCACGCCGCCACCCGGTTCGACCTTGGCGACGTGCCACGGCTGGTTGTGGACCTCGTCGACCCGGTACGGCGCCATGCGGAACCCGTCGGCGTCACTCACGGGCATCGTGTGACCCTTCCAGTACACGGGGGTGCGCCGCTCGCCGAGCTCGCGTTGCTCGGCTTCGGGGATCCCCATGCGCACGTTGCCGAGCCCGAGCGGGGCGCAGATCTCCTCCCGGACGTAACGGTCCACCGGCCGGCCGTCGACCCGCTCGACGATCGCGCCGAGGATCTTCCAGCTGCTCGACGGGTGGTAGCCCGCGGCTGTGCCCGGCTCCCATTCGGCCCGCCACGCCGCGATCCAGCGCACCTCCTCGTCGTAGGGCAGGTCGGCGTCGAAGATCTTCATCCCCGCGTTCGGGAACCCGCCGGTGTGGGTGAGCGCGTGGCGCACGGTGCAGCGCTCCTTGCCGCCGCCCCAGTCGTCGATGTAGTCGCCGACGCGGTCGTCGAGGCCCAGGCGGCCCTGTTCCCACAGCTGGAGCACCGCGGCCGCGGTCAGAGGCTTCCCCGCCGAGTACCAGAGCATGAGATCGTCACGCTCGAGCGGCCGCCCGGGCCTCGATTCCCCCGTCGCGGTGTCGAGGAGCACCTCGCCCCGGAGCGACACGTAGCACTGGGCGCCCTCGTGCCAGTCGTCGGCCCGCTGGCGCTCGAGGAGCTCGACGACCCCCGAGAGATCCAGCGCTGTCCCCATCGACGGGGCAGCCTACGGGAGCACCGCGGGAGGACGCCCGTGGGGAAAATACTTGGACGCCGGCAGGGAGCCGTGTAGCCTGAGGCCTCGCTCCCGCAAGCCGCGGGCGCAGGACGAACATCGAGGACCGGGCACGACGATGGCGAGCTATCTGACGCAGCCGCAGCACCCGGCCGCAGTCGCCGCCACGCGCGTCCGTTCGGCCTTTGCCTGCGCCATGGCGGCCCCGGGCCCGTGGTCGGTGAGCAAGTCGGTCGACGACATTCTCGGCACCACCGACCACAAGCCCGAGAGGCCCCGACGGCTTCGAGTGCCCTCGCCGTAGTCACCAGCTACCGCAGAGCCACCACCAAGCCGCCGGGGCGCCCCCGGCGGCTTTTTCGTTGTTCCGGCCGCCAACCCGAGGAAAGCAACCGACCGACGACCGACCAGCCAGCGACCAGAGCCAAGGCACGAGCACCAGAAACCGGAAGAAGGGGAAGCAGGGCGATGTTCGCCATCCAGTTCGAAGCCCAGATCGCCGAGCAGTCGTGGCGGCGCCAGGCCCGGTGCCGTGACGGGTCGGCGTCGCTCGTGGAGCTGTTCTTCTCCGAGCAGCTCGACGACATCGCTCGGGCGAAGGCGTTCTGCCGGGCGTGCCCGGTGCGCGAGGAGTGCCTCGAGGCGGCCCAGGCGCGGCGCGAGCCCTGGGGCGTGTGGGGTGGCGAGCTGCTCGCCAACGGCAAGGTGCTGGCCCAGAAGCGGCGCCGGGGTCGGCCGCCCAAGGTGCGGCCTCCGGAGCCCGAGTACGACGAGTGGGGCCAGCTCGTCGCCGAGCCCCGCAGCGCGTAACGGGGCGCCGGTTCTGCCCGTGCGGTGCCGGCCCGGTGCGTCCCCTCCGCACCGGGCCGGCGGCGGCCGAGAGATCTCCGCGACCGGCGGGTCGGGGTGACGACGGGATGCTCCCCCCGCGTCCCAGGTCGAGCCCCGGCCTGCCTGCGGACCATCGACCGGTAACGTGACCGGGCCGGGCGTTTAGCTCAGCTGGTAGAGCGCCGCCCTTACAAGGCGGAGGTCGCAGGTTCGAGGCCTGCAGCGCCCACGCGATCGACCGTCCCGTTCACGCGACCCGGCGGGAACGGGACCGCCTCCCCACCGTCTTCGCGGCCGCCTCGATCGGTGTGTCGGGGCACTCGTGCTCGATCGGTTCGATGCTCAGGCCGGTCGGTGCCGCGCCCGGGACGCCGGCGACGACACGGCGCCCCGACGGGTGCGGCCGGCTTTCCGAGTCAGGAGACCGCTCGGGCGCGCCACAGGTCGCGCAGCAGCGCGACTTCGGCAAGGTGGTGGATCGCTTCCCGGTTGACGTGCAGGACCAGCCCGGCCATGGGGTGCTGGCTCCACGGACCCTCGGCCGGGCCGCACGGTCGTGCGAGGTCGGCGGCGTCGAGGCCGCGCAGGCCG
>DASUUL010000062.1:0-8942 GCA_036374115.1 Acidimicrobiia bacterium
GAGGAGGGCGTGGTCGTCGGCGGCCGAGCGCCCGGTGGTCGTCAGGTAATTGCCGACGATGAGGGCATTGGCGCCGGCGAGCAGCCCCATCGCCTGCAGCTCGCCCAGCACGCGCTCCCGGCCACCGGCGAGGCGCAGCCACGTCGCCGGCAGCACCAGACGGAACAGGGCGATCGCCTGGAGTGCCTCGCGCGGCGAGAGCACGGGTTGGTCGCCCAGCGGCGTGCCCGGCCGGGGGTCGAGCAGGTTGATCGGCACCTCGCACGGGTCGAGGGCGGCGAGCTCGAAGGCGAAGTCGATGCGTTGCGCGAGGGTCTCGCCCATCCCGAGGATGCCGCCGCAGCACAGCTCCATGCCGGCGTCGACCGCCCGCCGCGCCGTCTCGACCCGGTCGTCCCACGTGTGGGTCGAGCAGATCGACGGGAACACCTCACGGCAGGTCTCGAGGTTGTGGTTGTATCGGCGCACGCCCGCGGCCGCGAGGCGGACCGCCTGCTCGTCGGTGAGCAGGCCGAGCGAGCACGCCACCTCGAGGCCGGTGTCGCGCCGGACCGCGTCGACGGCGTCGAGCACCTTGCGCAGCAGACGCTCCTCCGGGCCCCGAACGGCGACGACGATGCAGAACTGCGTCGCCCCGGCCTCGCGGGTCGCGCGGGCGGCATCGACGACCTCGTCGAGGTCGAGGAAGGCGTAGACGTCGGCGTCGGTCTCGAAGCGGGCCGACTGGGAGCAGAACGCGCAGTCCTCGGGGCACGCACCCGACTTGGCGTTGATGAGACTCTCGAGCTCGACCTCCGGTCCGCAGTATTCGAGCCGCACGCGGTGGGCGAGGGCGACGAGATCGGGGAGGGTGTCGAGCGGCAACGCCGCGACCGCGTCGACCTCGGCGCGGGTCAGCGGCCGGCGCTCGGCGAGCAGCGCCCGCTCGGCGGTCTCCACAGGCGTCAACGATCTTCCTTTCGGTCGGGCTCGCGGGTGCCGGCCGCAGCGTAGAGGTTCAGGCGCCGGCGGTGCCCGGCAGCGGCCGCCGGCCGGCGTCGTACACGAGCCGGTCGCCCTCGACGCGGGCCTCCTCGAGCGGACGGTGCTCCGTCACCCGGCCGTCGTGCAACACGTGGAGCACCGTCTCGTGCCGCAGGAGCACGGCGGCATCGGAGAGCAGCCGGCGGTGGCACCGCCACCAGACGCTCTCGGCGCACATCACCGCCGCGGGTCGCGTCGCCGCGCCCGCGAGCACCCGATCGAGCGCCTCGGTGAACTCGGCGGTCTCCATGTGGTCGGCGTACCCACGGAACGCGGGCACCGTGAGGGCGGTGTGCGGCGTGTCCGGGCGAGGGGGCCGGCGCCCGCCGAGCCCCGGCTCCCACACGTAGGCGAGTCCGTGGTCGGGGAGCCATCGCTCCAGGGCGGCCCGGCCGAAGTGCGGGTGGCGGCGGCTGCCGGGATGGGAGCGGATGTCGACGACGAGCTCCACGCCGGCGTCGTGGAGCAGCCGCGCCAGCTCGTCGGCGGCAAGCGTCCCGTGACCGATCGTGGAGAGTGTCATCGGGTCGTGCGGGACAGGAGCTCGCGGACAGGACCGACCTCGCTCGGGCGCAGGTTCGGGTCGGCGAGGCGGTACGCGGCCGCGGCGTCGAGGTGTGCCAGCACCGAGCTGCGGACGAACCGGCGCAGGAACATCCCCGCGAAGGTCTTGCGCCCGAAGCGGCCGACCAGGCGGGTCACGGGTCCGGCGTCGAGCTCGCCCGTCAACACGAGCAGCCAGGTGAGCGCGGCGTCGGCGTCGCCGGGGCCGCGAGCGGCGTTGGCCCAGTCGATGACCACCGGTCCGTCGCGCCCGAGGATCACGTTCAGGGGATGGAGGTCGAGGTGGAGCACGACCGCGCCGTCGCCCAGCGGCGCCCGTAGCCAGTCGGGGGCGACGACGTCGTGCAGGCGGTGGTGCAGCGAGGCGAGCGTGCGCGCATGCGCTCGCATCCGCCACGGCCGCCGGGTGAGGTCCTCCGCCATCGTGGGGCCGTCGACCCGGTCGATGACGAGGTCGGTGGGAGTGAGGTCGTGGACGCGCGGCGCCGGATAGCCGTTCGCACGCACGAGCTCCATCACCGCGGCCTCGCGCGGTGTGCAGCGCGCCTCGCGGTAGCGGCGCAGGACGCGCTCGCCGTCGAGCGCGAACACCTGGCTGTCGCGGCCCTGGGCGAGGAGCCTCACCAGCAGATCTCCATCCGCAGGCCGCGCCGGTCGACCGGCGGCGGCTCCGGAACGCGCCGGCCGGTGCCGGTCGCGAGGCGGCGCGCCCCCCAGAGCGCGGCGCCGGCGTCGAGGACGTCGTCCTCGGAGGCGCCGGTCACGCGGGCGGGTACGACGATCCCGAGCCGACGCAGGAGCGCGCGCCGCGCGGTGCGGCCGGCTCGTTCCCGCTTGCTGCCGAGACTCCGCGCCCCGCGGTTCATCGCGTCGAAGCAGAGCTCGGGGTGCACCTCGTGGACGCGCGCCTGCAATGCGGGCGTCATGACCTCGTCGACCTCGCGGATCTTGGGGAGGATGTCGAGCGCCTGGATGGTCATCGGACAGCCACGAGCACGGGCCTCTGCGAGCGTGCTCGCACCCAGCGCCCGCCGTGTCGGCGCCGAGAACACCGACGACCGCCGGGCCGGGAGCTCCCGGCGGGCCGCGCGATCGGCGGCGCGGCCACCCGGCACGTACTCGTCCGGCAACCCGATGGGCATGTCGACCGCGACCACGGCGTCGCCCGGGAGAGCCTCGACGACCGCACCGAAGTCGCGGCAGACGAACGTCTCGCCGCCGGTGGCGACCACCCAGCCGCTCCGGCACCCGTCCACGCCCGCCACCGGCACCACGCCGGCAGGTTACGTAATGTCGGTGGCGTGTCCGACCGGATCGACATCGACGTGGTGGTGGTGGGAGCCGGTCTGGCTGGACTCACCGCCGCCCGTCACCTGACCGAGGGAGAGCAAGGGGTCGTCGTGCTGGAGGCCCGAGAGCGCGTGGGCGGCCGTCTCCTCAACCACGCGCTGTCCGACGGTACGGTCGTCGAGGTCGGGGGCCAGTGGATCGGCCCGACGCAGCTGCGGATGGCCAAGCTCGTCGCCGATCTCGGACTGGAGACGTTCCCCACGTACAACGCCGGCGAGCACGTCCTGAGCTTCGGTACCACCACGGCGCGGTACCGGGGCACGATCCCGCGGATCTCGCCGCTCGTGCTCGCCGAGATGGGCCGGGCGCAGGCGCGCTTCGACCGGCTGGCGCGCCGCGTGCCGCTGGAGGCGCCGTGGGCCGCCGACCGCGCCGAGGCATGGGACGCCCAGACGTTCGCGACCTGGATCCGTCGCAACGTTCGCACCGCGAAAGCACGGGCGCTCTTCGAGCTGTATTCCGAGGCCGTCTTCGCCGCCGAGCCCGCCGACTTCTCGCTGCTGCACGCGCTCTTCTACACGCACTCCGGCGGCGGCGTCGACATCCTCTCGGGCACACGCGGCGGCGCCCAACAGGATCGCTTCGTCGGCGGGTCGCAGCTGGCCGCGCTCCGGCTCGCCGAGCGGCTCGGCGACCGGGTGCGGCTCGGTGCACCGGTCCGGCGCATCGAGCACCGCGGCGACGGCGTCACCGTGCTGGCCGACGGCGTGCTCGCCACCGCCCGGCACGTCGTCGTGGCCGTGCCCCCGGCGCTGTCGGCACGCATCGTCTACGAGCCCGCCCTGCCCGCGTACCGCGACCAACTCACCCAGCGCGTGCCCGCGGGATCGGTGATCAAGTGCAACGTCGTGTACGACTCGCCGTTCTGGCGCGAGGAAGGCCTGACCGGCCAGGCCACCGGTGACCGCGGGCCAGTCAAGGTGACGTTCGACAACTCGCCTCCCTCGGGGTCGCCCGGTGTGCTCCTCGGCTTCCTCGAGGGCGCGCACGCGCGGCGTCTCAACCGCATGAGCGCGCCGGACCGCCGCGAGGCCGTGCTGGCGTCGCTGGCCGACTACTTCGGCCCGCGGGCCCGCCGGCCCGTCGAGTACGTGGAGCTCGACTGGTCGGAGGAGGAGTGGACACGCGGCTGCTACGGCGCCCACTTCCCGACCGGTGTGTGGACCCAGTACGGCCCCGCCCTGCGTGCACCCGTCGGGCGGATCCACTGGGCGGGCGCCGAGACCGCCACCGTCTGGAACGGATACATGGACGGCGCGGTGCAGTCGGGGGAGCGGGTCGCCGCCGAGATCCTGGCCGACTGACCGTAGACTCGCCGCCGTGCCCGTGCTCGGCGAACGTCACGACTTCGCGCACCCGGTCGAGGGTGACCAGGCCTGGAGCGAGTCGTACTACTTCAACTGCTACGACCCGGGCACCGACACCGGGTTCTTCACACGCATCGGCGTCCGCCCCAACGAGGGAACCATGGACGTCGGTCTCTCCGTGTGGCTCCCGGGCGGCGAGCTCGCCCAGCTGCACGCGGTGCGGGAGTGTCACGTGATGACCGACTCCGACCTCGACGTCGGCGGGGTGCGCTACGAGCGGATCGAGCCGATGCGAGTGTGGCGGCTCACCGCCGGCGCCGACGCGTCCGTCCGCGACCTGGGCGACCTGGGAGCTGCGACGCGCACGGTGCCGGTCGCGGTCGACGCGACGTTCCGGGCGCTCACGCCCGCGGTGGGTGGCGACGGGCAGGGCCGGCCGGGGCGCGGAGCCAGTGCCGCCACCGGGCAGACCGTCGGGAAGGGCCATCTCGAGCAGGCCGGCCGCTGGAGGGGCGCCATCACCGCCGGCGACACGACCTGGGAGCTCGGTGCCGCCCGCGGCAACCGCGACAAGTCGTGGGGGCCGCGCCGGTGGGGTGGGCCTCGAATGTGGCGCTGGTTCTCGATCAACCTCGGCGAGCCCGACGCCGCCCCCGAGGAACAGGTCCACCTCGGAGGGATCCGCATCGGCACCGACGCCGGTGACCTGCACCGAGGATGGGTGTGGCGCGACGGCGCCCATGCCGGCATCCGCGACTGGCAGGTCACCACCGAGCTCGCCGCCGACGGCCTGACGCATCGCGTCAGCCACGTGAAGGCCACCGACAAGCTCGACCGCGTGCACGACCTGCGGGCCGACGTGATCCGTGTCGCGCCCGCGCTCCACGATCGCGACGGCCGCCGCACCGTCGTGTACGAGGGACTCGCCCGCTGGTCGTACCTCGGCGACGACGGGCACGAGCGCAGCGGCCACGGGATCTCGGAGTACCTGCACCAGCTCGACGACCAGGGCCGTCCGGTCGTCCCGATCGAATGAGCCGCGCCCTGCTCGCCGCCGGCATCGTGGCCGGCCTCGCGCTCTCGGCGTGCGGCGACGACGGCGACAACGGGTCGTCGTCGGGGGCGTCGGCGTCGCCGTGGTCGGGAACCGTCGCGGGACTGTGCACGGCGGCGGAGGAGGCGCGCGCGGGCGACGCCGACGCGGCCGAGACCACGTTCTTCGACGAGGCACACGACGACCTGCACGAGCTCGCGGACGAGACCGCCGCCGCCGACCGCGCCGCGGCCGCCGATCTGCTGCGGGCGAAGGAGGCCGTCGAGAGCGACTTCGCGAGCCCGTCGCCGGCGCTCGCCACCGATCTCGACACGCTCGTGACCGCAACCCGCGACGCGGTCGGCGCCATCGGGGCACCGGTCCCGCCGGAGTGCGGATCGTGAGGCGCCTGCTCCTCGCCGTGATCGTGAGCGCGGTGGCGCTGGGCGCCGCCTGCGGGGGTTCGGGCAGCGGCGGGGGAGACGACCCGGGTGCCGGCTTCGAGGTCTCGGCCGAGGTCGCGAGCTTCGACCTCGCCGTCGACCGCGACGAACGCTTCACCGTCGGGTTCTTCGCGCCCGACAACCGCGTCCTGGCCTACGGCGACGTCACGCTGCGATTCGGCTTCGCGGGCACCGCCGACGCGCCCGAACGGGAGATCACGCCGGGATCGCCGGTGGAGGCGGGCTTTCTCCCGGTTCCCGGCCAGGACATCGACCCCGACCGGCCCGGTCCCCGGCTGGTCGCGCCGTCGGAGGCCCGGGGGGTGTACGGCGCCGACGGCGTGGTCTTCGACCGGCCGGGCAACTGGATCGTGACCGCGGCGGGAGACGTCGACGGCGAGCCGTTCGAGGCGCAGGCCGCGTTCCAGGTGAACGACGAGCCCCAGGTGGTCGCGGTCGGCGATCCGGCGCCGGCGACCCGGAACCCGCTTCCCGGCGACCCGAGCGTCCCGCCGGCGGCGATCGACTCCCGCGCCGAGGACAGCAGCGTTCCCGATCCCGAGCTCCACTCGACCACCGTCGCCGACGCCCTCGCCGCCGGCCGCCCCCTGGTCGTGGTGGCGTCCACCCCGGTGTTCTGCACCAGCCGGTTCTGCGGTCCGATCACCGACGCCGTCGCCGAGCTCGCCCGGGAGTACGGCGACCGGGTCGACTTCGTCCACCTCGAGATCTGGCAGGACTTCGAGAACCAGGTGGTGAACCCGTCCGCCGGCGAGTGGATCTTCCCCCGCGACGGCGGCAATGCCCGCGAACCGTGGGTGTTCGTCGTCGCCGCCGACGGGGTGGTGCAGGCGCGCTTCGACAACGTCGCGACCGAGCCCGAGCTGCGCGCCGCCGTGGAGGCCGTCGCCGGCACCTGACCGCCCGGCGGGCCTTGCACCATTCGCCCGGATGCGTCATGCTCGGGAGAATGAGCTTCTCCACAAGGGAGTATGGTGCTGGGGCCGGCGGCGCCGGGAGTGGTGACGGGGCCGAGGGCTGGCAGGCCCGGGCCCTGGCCCGCTCGCTGGGGGGCGCCCACGACCGGTCGGTGGCCCGGATGGAGCGCCTGCTCGACGCCGCCCGCGAGCTCGCCGACGAGACCGGGAGCGCCGCCTTCACCGTCGCCCAGGTGGCCGACCGCGCCGGCATGTCGCTCAAGGGCTTCTACGGCTGCTTCGCCGGCAAGGACGACCTCCTCCTCGCCCTCCTCGAGGAGGACGGTCGCATGGGTGCGACGATCCTGGCCGAGCTCGTGGCCGCGCACGACGACCCGGTCGAGCGCCTGCACGCGTACGTGCAGGGCCTGTTCTCGATGCTCACCCATCCCGGGGCGATGGGATACGCGGGTGTGCTCGTGCGCGAGCACCGGCGCCTCGGCGAGACCCGGCCCGACGACCTGCGGGTCGCCCTCGCGCCCATCGTCGACACGCTCGCCGCCGAGCTGCGCGCCGCCGCCGCCGCCGGTCGCGCCCACACGCCCGACCCGGCACGCGACGCCGAAGTGGTGTTCCGGCTGCTCCTCTCCGGGATCCACGAGGTGACGCTCGGCCGGCGCGACCCCGCCGACGAAGCCGCCGACCTGTGGCGGCTCTGCTGGTCGGGGCTCGCCGCCGCCCCGCACGACTGATCGCACCGCGACACGAGGCCCGACCGAGGGAGAGACGGATGGACACCCAGACCCCGACCGACATCGACCCGACGATGCTCCTGTTCGAGCCCGACACCGCCAACGCTCCCCACGAGCCGTACCGGCGCCTCCGGGAGGAGTGCCCGGTCGCCCGCGCCGAGGGCGCCACGATGGCGGGCCAGCCGGGCGCCGCGGTCGTGCTCTCCCGGTTCGAGCACGTGAGCTGGGCGCTCAAGCATCCCGAGTACCTGTCGTCGTCGGACGCGGTCGCGATCGGCAACGACCGTCCCCTCATCCCCCTCCAGATCGACCCGCCCGACCACGCCAAGTACCGGCGCCTGCTCGACCCCGAGTTCTCGCCCAAGAAGATGGCCGCCCTGGAACCCGACTTCCGGGTGCTCGTGAACCAGGTGATCGACCGGTTCTTCGACCGGGGCGAGTGCGACTTCCACGAGGAGTTCGCCACGCCGTTGCCGTCGACGTTCTTCCTCCGGCTCACCGGCCTGCCGCTCGACGACCTGCCCGTGTTCCTCCAGTGGCGCGACAACATCATCCGTCCCGACGTGGAGCCGGGCGACTTCGACGCCGCCGCCGAGATCCGCGCCGCAACCGGGCGCGACATCTACGCCTACTTCGAGCGCGCCCTCGACGAGCGCGAGCGCGAGCGCGACGAGGGGCTGCTGTCGCACCTGCTCGCGGCCGAGATCGAGGGCGAGCGCCTCACACGCGAGGAGCTCCTCGACATCTGCTACCTGCTGATCATCGCCGGGCTCGACACCGTGACCGCGACACTCGACTGCGCCGTCGCCCACCTGGCGCGGAACCCGGAACGCCGCCAGCTCCTGGTGGAGCGGCCCGACCTCGCGCCCAACGTCGTGGAGGAGCTCCTGCGGTTCGAATCGCCCGTGATGGCGGTGCCGCGCACGGTCGCCCAGGACGTCACCGTGCACGACGTCGACCTCAAGGCGGGCGACAGCGTCACGCTCGTCATCGGCGCCGGCAACCTTGACGACGCCGAGTTCGACCGGGCGCACGTGGCCGACTTCGAGCGTGACCGCAACCGGCACCTCGCGTTCGGCGCCGGGCCGCACCGGTGTCTGGGATCACATCTGGCCCGTCTCGAGGCGCGGGTGGCGTTGGAGGAGTGGCACCGGCGAGTGCCGCACTACGAGATCGCGCCGGGCGCCGAGCTGCGGTTCTCGCCCGGGATCCGTCAGGTGGAGAACCTGCCGCTGGTGTTCCGGGCCGGGTCGTGAGGGTTCGGGTCGACGACGCGCTCTGCGAAGGGCACGGGCGCTGCTACGCCCTGGCTCCCGACGTCTACGAGACCGACGACCACGGCCACTGCATCGTTACGGTCGTCGAGGTCGCCGGCGCGCTCGAAGCGGCCGCCCGCCGCGGTGCGGACAACTGCCCCGAGCACGCCATCTCCATCGACCCGGGCTGAGCCGGGGCTCGGGCCACGAGCGGGCGGCGCCGGAGGCGACGTCGGCGCGTGGCCGCCGCGAAGAGGTGTTGACGGCTTTCGGAACCCAGCCCCCGGGAACGCGCGT
>DASUUL010000063.1:0-3864 GCA_036374115.1 Acidimicrobiia bacterium
ATCGCGTCGGTGGCGGCCTCGACGAGCGCGCCCAGGTCGCGGGAGATCACGAGTCGACCCTCGATCGCGCCGCCGCGACCGCCGCGACCCGCGCCAGGACGTAGGGCACCACGATCGAGCCCTCGCCCACGGCCGAGGCCACCCGCTTCACGGAGTGCGCTCGAACGTCACCCACGGCGAAGACCCCGGGCAGACTCGTCTCGAACAGGGTTGCGGCATCGTTGCCCGTCAGTACGTAGCCGGCGTCGTCACGGGCGATCGTGGATGGCAACCACTGCGTGCGGGGAACACCGCCGATGAAGAGGAACACGGCGTCGGCGCCGACCCGCTGCGTGGTTCCGTCGTCGCCGCACACCTCGATCCACTCGAGATGCTGGTCGCCTCCGCCGTCCACGATCGAGCAACCGGTCCGGACCGTGATGTTCTCGACACCCGCGATCTCGTCGCGCAGGTACTGCGACATCGTGTCGGCCAGCGACGACCGGCGGGTGGTGAGGGTCACGTGGGCCGCCGAGCGAGCGAGGTGCAGCGCCGCCTGGCCGGCGGAGTTGCCACCCCCGATCACGAACACGTCTCCTCCCGCAACCGAACCCGCCTCCGAGACCGACGCGCCGTAGTACACACCGCGACCGAGGAGCGCCTCGATCCCGGGGATCTCACTGCGCCGGTACGCGACCCCCACCGCGAGCACGACTGCGGCCGCGGTGATGTCGGGCTCGTTCGGGACCTCCACCACGTAGCGGCCGCCCTCCTCTCGGAGCCCGGTGACCTCGCGCATGTGGAGGAACTCGACCCCGAACGCCCACGCCTGCTGGTAGGCGCGCTGCGCGAGCTCGGCGCCGCTGACACCCCGGGAGAAACCCGGGTAGTTGCGGATCCGCGAGCTCGAGCTGGCCTGGCCGCCGATGCCGGCGCACTCCACCACCAGGACCGAAAGCCCTTCCGCCGCGGCCGAGATCGCGGCCGCGAGGCCGGCGGGCCCGGCCCCGACCACGACGAGGTCGAACTCGCTGCGACCCTCCAGTGCGGTGGTCACGCCGTAGTTCCGCGCCAGTTCGGCATCGGTCGGGTCGACGAGGACATCGCCCCGCACGGTGATCACGACCGGCTCCTCGTGCGCGATCAGGTCCCGCTCGTCGAGGAGCCGGCGCGCTCCGGGGGAGCCAGCCTCGTAGAAGACGTGCGGGATGCCGTTACCGGCGAGCAACCTCCTGATCTCGTGCCCACGCGGTGACCACCGGGGGGCGATCACGACGAACTCGCGAGGTTCCGCGCTCGGGTTCGCACGTGAGTGCTCGTGCAGGAACTCGCTGACGGATCGATGGAAGAGCGCGTCGGCATGACGCGACGGCTTCAGCACGTAGTAGTCGGCGCACCCCGACGCGATCGCGGACCGGATCTCGGAGGCGATCTCGGGATCACCCCACGCGCCGAATTCCACCAGCAGCGCCCGCTTCGAGTCGGGGTGCAGGCGGGCTGCCTCGGAGAGCAGCTCGGCGCCACCGGGCGAAGCCGCCAGCACGAGCGCCACGGACACACCGGCGTCGCGCAGCCGGGTCAGCTCGAGCTCGGTGTCGTCGCGACGCTCGCGACAGACGATCTGGAAGTCAGAGCCGTACCGGCGGGTGAGCTCGGCCTGGATGCACGCCCGGGCGTCGGAATCCGAGTCGACGGCGACGATCGCGCGCGGCCCGGACGATTCGGCGTCGCGTGGTCGTCCGGTCACCCTGCCTCCATGTGCTCGCTCGTCGACCAGACTCCCGTCACTCCCAGCGCACCATACCCTCGGCGGAAATCCTCGTTCGCTTCGAGGGCTCGCCGCGCCCGGCGAGCGATGGCCTCGACTGTACGAAGTGCGCGAGTCGCACGCAACGGGACGGACGGTACTGTCGGGCCCCGGGGCGGGACTGCTCGCGCCGGGCTGCCCGCTCGAGCCGGGCGAGCCGGGCGGGGCATCGCAACGAGAACGTCGATGCTCATAGCAGGATGGCGCCGGTGATCAGCGCGCGCGCTTCGAGCGACATCGACCTCCCTCCCGCCGAGGTGTTCGCGTTCCTGGCCGACGCCACCAACAATCCACGCTGGCAGCGCGGGATGCGCTCCTGCACGTGGACGACCGATCCGCCCATCACGGTCGGCTCGTCGTACGACCAGATCGCCCGCTTCCTGGGCAAGGACGTGGTGACCCACTTCGAGGTGGTCGAGCTCGAGCCGCCGCACCGCGTCACGATCCGCTCGCGCCCGGGATCTTCGTTCCCACTCACCGTCACGCGCACGGTGGAAGCGCTGGGCGAGCGGCGATGCCGTGCGACGGAGGTCGTCAACGGCGATCCGCGCGGCTTCTACCGGATCTTCACGCCCCTGCTGGCAGCCATGGTGCGGCGCTCCATGCGCGCCGACCACCACCGGCTCGCCGAGCTCCTGAACGACACCGGCGCAGCCGAAACACCCGGCTGATGTGGGCGGGGTGTCGCCGCTCTGCAAGAGTGAGCGCTGGGTGCGGTCCGCGCCCGGAGGAGACACGGCGGCGATGGCAGCAGCACGGGCGGACGACACCGACCACCACGCTGCCCGGGCACTGGCGACGGCCGCGGGCGAGCTGCTCGTCGAGCTGCGAGCCGGCGGCCTCGAGGGGCGCGAGCTGAAGGAGGCCGGTGATCGGGCGTCGCACGACTTCCTGATGGCCGAGCTGGGTGCCCGCTGTCCCACCGATGCGGTGCTGTCCGAGGAGGGCGCCGACGACGAGGCGCGCCTCGCCCGGCGGCGTGTCTGGATCGTCGATCCCCTCGACGGCACGCGCGAGTTCGCGGAGCCGCCGAGGGACGACTGGGCCGTCCACGTCGCACTCGCGCTCGACGGTGTCGCCACCGTGGGTGCGGTCGCGCTCCCGGCGCTCGGTGTGACGCTCGCAACCGACCACCCTCCCCCGCCGCCCGCGCCGCCGGCACGGGCGCCCCGCATCCTGGTGAGCCGCACCCGCCCGACCGAGCACGCCCGCTTCCTCGCCGACCAGCTCGGCGGCGAGCTCGTCCCCATGGGCTCGGCCGGCGCGAAGGCCATGGCGGTCGTCCGGGGCGAGGCCGACATCTACGCGCACTCCGGCGGCCAGTACGAGTGGGACTCGGCCGCACCCGTCGCGGTCGCAGCCGCGGCCGGGCTCCACGTCTCGCGCCTCGACGGCGCGCCGCTGCGTTACAACCGGCCCGACCCGTACCTGCCCGACCTGCTGGTGTGCCGGCCGGAGCTCGCCTCGCCGGTCATCGATCTCTGCCGCCGGGTGGCCTAGCGCGTCCGGGGGCGCGCCGGGGCAGACTCGACGGCGGCATGCGCATCCGCGAGGCCACGGCCGACGATCTCCCGGCGCTCCGAGACATCGAGCGCGACGCCGGCCGCATGTTCGACGCGATCGGCATGACGGCGGTTGCCGACGACGAACCGTTCTCGATCGGCGAGCTGGAGCGATACCGGCGAGCCGGCCGCGCCTGGGTGGCGATCGACGACGACGACGAACCCGTCGGCTACGTGATCGCCGAGCTCCTCGACGGCAACGCGCACGTCGAGCAGGTGTCGGTGCGGCCCGCCAATACGCGCCGGGGCCTCGGCCGGGCGCTCGTCGAGCGCGTCGTCGCCGAAGCCCGCGCGCTCGGCTACCGCACGCTCAAGCTCGACACGCTGCCGTCGATGAAGGCGGCGCAGGCGCTCTACGCCTCGCTGGGCTTCGTCGACACGGCGGCGTACAACGCCAATCCGGTGGCGGGCGTGCGCTTCATGGCGCTCGACCTCGCGCAGCCGGCGCGCCTCGCGCCTACTTCCTGAGCTTGCCGATCCAGCGCGTGTAGAGGGCCGTGGCCGTGGCGGTGAGCT
>DASUUL010000064.1:0-4890 GCA_036374115.1 Acidimicrobiia bacterium
CTGGTGGAGCTGTTCGGCGACGACACCGACGAGGTGAGCTTCCGCGTGCTCTCCCATCCCGGCTCCGGCTGGATCCTCGGGTTGCGGGAGTACCACGGCAAGCCGAGCGACGAGTTCGACGAGTTCCGCACCGGCCTCGACCACTTCGCCTTCGGCGTGGCCGACCGCGCCACGCTCGAGGCGTGGGAGGAAGAGCTGCGCAAGCGCGACATCCCGTTCACGCCGATCGTCGACACGCCGATCGGGTCCGTCATCTGCTTCCGCGACCCCGACAACATCCAGCTCGAGTTCTGGTTGATGCCGGGCTGACGCCTTCCGCCTCCGGGCGGCGCGAGGCCGGCGGCTGCGTACCATTGCCCCATGCCCCGCATCGGCCTCGTGCTCGGCGCCGGCGGCGTGGTCGGGCACGCCTTCCATGCCGGCGTCCTCGCCGAGCTCGCCGCCGCCACCGGTTGGGACCCCCGCACCGCCGAGGTCGTGGTGGGCACGTCCGCCGGCTCGGTGGTGGGTGCGCTGCTCCGGGCGGGCGTGAGCGCTCCCGATCTCGCCGCCCGTGCGACCGGCGCGCCCTTGTCACCCGAGGGCGCGCGCCTCGCGGCCCGGGCCGGGGGACCGGCGCCGATCCCCAGCCGCCCGCCTCCCCGCGGGGGCGGGCTTCCCCGCATGGCGTCGCCGGCCACGTTCCTGAAGGCGGCGCTCCCCCGGTTCCCGCCCGTGCGGCCGGGAGCGCTGGCCGCGGCCGCGCTTCCCGCCGGGCGCGTCCCCACCGAGCTGGTGGCCGCGGGCCTGCGCCCGCTGTTCACCGGCTGGCCCGAGCGCGACCTCTGGTTGTGCGCGGTTCGCCTCGACACCGGCCGGCGCGTCGTGTTCGGCCAGCAACGCGCGCCGGATGCCGTGCACGTCGCCGACGCGGCGGCGGCGTCGTGCGCGATCCCGGGCTTCTTCGAACCGGTCGAGATCGGCGGCGTCCGCTACGTCGACGGCGGCGCGCACTCGCCGACCAACGCCGACCTCCTCGCCGGGCGCGGCCTCGATCTCGTGATCGTCAGCTCGCCGATGTCGGTGGCCGGCAACCGCGTGCGACCGTCGCTCGACATGCCGGCGCGCCGGCTGACCCGCCTGTATCTCGGGCGCGAGGCCGGCCGTGTGCGCCGAGCCGGCACGCCCGTGCTCGCGTTCCAGCCCGTGGCGGCCGACCTGGCCGTGATGGGCCTGAACGCGATGGACCCGGCCCGGCGCGACGCGGTCACCCGCCAGGCGCGGGAGTCGACCCGGCGGCGCCTGGCGCGCCCCGACGTGCGTGATCGCCTGGAGGTGCTGCGCTCGGCGCGGGCGGCGACTCGCTGACGAGCTTCAGCAGCTCCGCCATCCCGTCGTCGATGCCCCCGCAGAGCACTCCGATGTCGGGTGCGGTGTCGTAGTCGCCGGTCACGCCGTAGTTGAGCATCCCGTTGTAGGAGAAGATGGCGACGCTGACCCGGATGTGGGCCCCGATCGGGACGAACGGGAAGGCTTCGATCATCGGGCAGCCGGCGGCATACAGCGTGACCTGGGGACCGGGAACGTTCGTGGTCGCCGTGTTCACGCTGCGCTGGGGGATACCGAGCGCGACGCGGGCTCCGAGCGCGAGCAGCATCGCGGGCGCGAAGCCCGACAGGCCCGTGAGCACCTCGACCGCGACCGCCTGTCGCGATTCCTTGAGGCCGTCCATCTGGGCCCGGATGGCCGCGAGGCGCTCGGTCGGGTCGGCGATCCCCACGGGGAGCGCGGCGATCATCCCGGAGACGCGGTTGTTGTAGGTCCCGCGTTCCGACTCGGTGCGCACCGAGACCGGCACGAGCGTGCGCACCATCCGATCGGCGACCGGCTCGCCCCGCGACAGGAGTAGGTCGCGGAACCCGCGGGTCAGCACCGCGAGGACGACGTCGTTCACCGTGCCACCCAGCTGCCTTCGCACCGCCTTCACGTCGGCGAGGCTGGTGCGGGCCCAGTCCCAGCGGCGATGGGGCCCGATGGGCCCGTTGAGCGTCGAGGGCGCCGTCGGTCGGACGACGCCCGCCATCGAGGCGGCACCCCGCAGGAGGTCTCCGGTCATCGCGGCCGCCTGGCGCCAGCCGCGCGCCGTGGCCCGCAGCGCCCGGTACTGCTCGTAGGGGTTGACGACGAGGCCGCCGATCGCGTCGGCGAGGAGCCGGACATCGGTCGGCTCGGGCTCGGGCTTCCACGTGTCGGGCACCGGCGGCGGCCCTTCGGGGTCGCGGTCGAGCACGACGGTGAGGAGGTCGGTGCCCGAGACGCCGTCGACCATGCAGTGGTGCACCTTCGAGACGATGGCCCAGTGGTCGTCCTCGAGGCCCTCGACCATCCACATCTCCCACAGCGGCCGGTTGCGGTCGAGCTGCTGGGCCATCACCCGGCCGACCAGGTTCCGCAGCTGCTCCGACCCGCCCGGCCGCGGCAGGGCGGTGTGGCGAAGGTGGTAGCCGGCGTTGAAGTGGGGATCGTCCACCCAGAGGGGCCGGCCGAGCTGGAAGGGTACGAACCGCACTTTCTGGCGGTAGCGCGGCACCAGCGGGAGCTTGCCCACGATCATGGCGCGGAAGGTGTCGTAGGGCGGTGGGGGCCCGTCGAAGACGGCGACCGACCCGATGTGCATGTGGGTCACGCCGTTCTCGATGTGCAGGAACGACGCATCGAGCGGGCTCATGCGATCCATCGCGGCACCCCCGGCGCAGGGTAGTGGCGGAACCGGCGATAATCACCTGGTGACCGACCGTGCCGTCATGCCCGGCGCCGAGCCGTTCTCCGCCGCCGGGGGACCGCACGGTGCGCTCGTGTTGCACGGCTTCACGGGGTGCCCGCAGTCGATGCGCCCGCTGGCCGAGGCGTTCGCCGCCGCCGGCTTCGCCGTGGAGCTGCCCCGGCTGCCCGGCCACGGCACCTCGATCGACGACATGCTCGGGACCGGCTGGTCCGACTGGTCCGACGCCGCCGACGCCGCGTACAAGGAGCTGGCCTCGCGGTGCGAGCGGGTGGTGGTGGCGGGCTTGTCGATGGGCGCGGCGCTGGCGTTGTGGCTCGCCACCCGCGAGCCGGAGGTCGCCGGCCTCGTGCTCGTGAACCCGGCCGTGGGCACGCCCGGCGACGACTCGATGCGCTCGATGCTCGTCGAGCTGCTCGACGCCGGTGAGACGGTGATGCAGGGCCTCGCGAACGACGTGGCCGACCCCGACGTGACCGAGCTCGCCTACGATCAGACGCCGATCGCCGGCCTCGTGTCGCTGCTCGACGCGATCGAGGAGCTCTACCCCCGTCTCCACGAGATCGCGTGCCCGCTCGAGGTGATGTTCTCGGCCGAGGACCACGTCGTCCCCCCCGGCGCGCGCGAGGCGCTCGACGCCACCATCACCGCCCCGATCGAGTACGTCACGCTCGAGCGCAGCTACCACGTCGCGACCATCGATTACGACCACGAGCTGATCGAGCGGCGCGCCGTGGAGTTCGCGAAGCGGGTCACGTCCGGGTGAGCGACTTCCAGGTCGGCCGGTCCGACCTGCACGAGTACCGGGTGGTCGATTCGGAGCCGCCCGACGTCCAGGGCGGTCAGGCGCTGCTGCGGGTGGAGTCGTTCGCGCTCACCGCCAACAACATCACCTACGGCGCGTTCGGCGACACGCTGAGCTACTGGGCGTTCTTCCCGACCGGCGATCCCGAGTGGGGCCGCATCCCGGTGTGGGGCCATGCCGCCGTGGTGGCGAGCACCCACGACGGCGTCGCCGAAGGTGCGCGGGTGTACGGCTTCCTGCCGATGTCGACGCACCTGGCGGTCACGCCCGGGCGCATCGGCGAGCGCGGGTTCACCGATGTCGCCCCGCACCGGGCGCCGATGGCGGGCGCGTACAACCAGTACTCCCTGGTCGAGGCCGACCCGATCCACGATCGGGCGCACGAAGACCACCGGATGCTCCTGTGGCCGTTGTTCTTCACGTCGTTCCTCATCGACGACTTCCTTGCCGACAACGGCTTCTTCGGCGCCCGCACCGTCGTGGTGTCGAGCGCGTCGAGCAAGACCGCCGTCGGCACCGCCTTCCGGCTCGCCCGCCGGGAGGGGGTGGAGGTCACCGGGCTCACGTCGGCCCGCAACGCCGGGTTCGTGGAGGGCCTCGGCGTCTACGACCGGGTCGTGACCTACGACGACGTCGCCGCCCTCCCGGGCGGGCCCGCCGCGTTCGTCGACATCGCCGGCGACGACGGGGTGCGCGCGGCCGTGCACCGCGCCTACGGCGACCGGCTGGCGCACAGCATGGCGGTGGGGGCGACCCACTGGGACCAGCCCGCGCCCGCGGTCGAGCCGCTCCCGGGCCCCGCGCCCGAGTTCTTCTTCGCCCCCACCCGCATCGCCGAGCGCACCACCGACTGGGGCCCGGCGGGCCTCGACGAGCGCATCGCGGCGGCGTGGCGCGAGTACGTCGGCTTCTGCGACGGCTGGGTCGACTTCCGCCACGGCCATGGGCCCGACGCGGTCGCGCGCGTCTACGCCGAGCTGCTCGACGGCGGGATCGATCCGGCGGTCGGCCACATCCTGTCGCTGTGGCCCGAGGGCGCCTGAGCCGCACGGGCCCCGAAGCGCAGGCGAACGGGCCGGCGATCCTCGTTAGGGTGAGTGGATGGCGCCTCCGAGCCGTTCCCGTCGTCGGCGTGGCGGCGGCACTGGGCCCGGCGAGGACGGGCCCGCCGAGGACGGGCCCGCCGAGGACGGGATCGACCTCGTCGAGCCCGATGCCGGCGAGCGCGACGCCGAAGACGAGGAGGAGCCGGAGGCCCCGGGCTGGCGCTTCCCCCTCGTGGCAGCGGGGGCGGCGGTGCTCGGCCTGCTCGTCGGCGTCGGCA
>DASUUL010000065.1:0-3777 GCA_036374115.1 Acidimicrobiia bacterium
GAGGCGGGCGTCGGTGAGGCGGAGGCGGTCGAGGGGCCCCGACTCCATCCCGGCGTCTCGGGCAGCGTCGAGGTCGGCGCGGTTGGCGGCGAGCACCTCGGGCGCGCGCTCGACGAGGAGGTCGGCCGCGGTGAGGAGCGCGTCGTTCTTCTCGCCGGTGGAGGCGGTGGCGAGACGGCGCGACGCCGCCTGGGCGCGTCGACCGAGCTCGAGAACGGGTGCCGAACGGGACATCGCCCGGCGAGTGTACCCGTGAGCCTTGACCGGTCGGTCTAGTTACCGCTCGCGGGCCGGCGTGCTCGACGACCGGGAACCTGAGGAGGCGGGGCAGGGCGGGAGAACTCGGGGGGGCAGTGGGACCGGGCTTCGCGCGGGCGGCGACGGCGGTGCCGTCGCGCCTGCGAGGCGGTCACCCGGCCTCACTGCGCCCCCCGCTCCTCGCCGGCCGTTCGAGGCCCTCGTCACCGAGGGCCCTCCCCCCGTCGGCCGGCGACGAGGATCAGGTCACGCTGTGGCTGCTCACGTTTGGTGGTGAGCCTCGGTAGTGTGACGGACGGCACAGGCTCGCGCAAGGGGGCAGTTGGCGAGCGGGCTCCGGTGACGCTAGGGCAGGACCACGAGGTCGTCACGGTGGATCACCTCGTGGGGCGTCCCCTCGGGCAGGTCGCGGGTGCGCCGGCCGGCCACCCGCCGCAGAGCTTCGGCCGAGAGGCGCACCAGGCCCTTGGCGAAGGGCCGGCCGGCCTCGTCGACCACCTCGACCGCCTCCTCGGGTGCGAAGGCGCCCTCGACGCCCGTGACCCCGGCGGGCAGCAGCGACCGGCCGTCGTGGCGCAGCGCCCGCTCGGCGCCGGCGTCGACGGTGACGCGCCCGCCCGCGCCCTGGGCGAAGGCGATCCACAGCTTCCGGCTCGGGAGGCGGGTCGAGCGCGGGTGCACCGCGGTGCCGACGGGATCGCCGCGCAGCGCGCTCGCTACCACGTCGGGCGCGTCGGCGGCCGCGATCACGGCGCGAACGCCCGACCAGGCCGCGATCTTGGCCGCGGCCAGCTTGCTGGCCATACCCCCGCTCCCCCGGCTCGTGCCCGAGCCGCCGGCGACCGACTCCAGGGCGGCGTCGACCTCGGCGATCTCCTCGATCAGCGAGGCCTCGCTGTCGAGGCGCGGGTCGGCGGTGAAGAGGCCGGGCGTGTCGGTGAGCATCACGAGCAGGTCGGCCCCCACGAGGTGGGAGACGAGGGCGGCGAGGCGGTCGTTGTCGCCGTAGCGGATCTCGTCGTCGGCGACGGTGTCGTTCTCGTTGACCACGGGAACGACGCCGAGCCCGAGCAGGCGCGCCAGCGTCTCGCGGGCGTGCAGGTACTGGGCGCGCTGGGCGAAGTCGTGCGGTGTCAGGAGCACCTGCCCGGCGACGAGATCGTGCTGGGCGAGGATGGCGCCGATTCGCTCCATCAGCCGGGGCTGGCCGACGGCCGCGACCGCTTGGAGGGTCTCGACGTCGGAGGGACGGACGTGCAGGCCGAGCGCCGGGAGGCCGGCAGCGATCGCGCCCGAGCACACGAGGACGACGTCGTGGCCCTCGAGGCGGGCGGCGGCGACGTCGCTGCACAGCTTCAGCACCGCGGCGTCGTCGAGCTCGCCACCGGGCTTCGTGATCGACGACGTCCCGATCTTGACGACGGTGATCACGCCCCTCACCCCAGCCCTTCCACGTACTCGAGCTCGACCGGCCCGACACGGACGAGATCGCCCTCGCGCGCGCCGGCGCGCGCGAGGGCCCGCTCGACGCCCATGCGGCGGAACCGGTCCTGCACGTAGGCGATCGCCTCGGCGTTCGTGAGATCGGCCATCGCGACGACGCGCTCGGCCGCCTGCCCGCGCACCCGCCAGGCGCCGTCGTCGTCGCGGACCACGGAGAAGCCCTGCTCGACCGGGCGGTGCACGACGAAGGGCTCGGCCACGGGCTCCGACGCCCGAGCGTCGTCCACCATCGTGGCGAGCCTGCCGAGGAGGTCGTCGAGGCCCTGGCGGGTGACAGCCGAGATCGTGAGGCCGTCGAAGGGCTCGGTGGCGACGTCGGCCTTCGTCCCCACCACGAGGCGCGGGCGTTCGAGGAGGTCGGGCCGGTAGCGGGCGAGCTCTGCCAGCAACACCTGCTCCTGGTCCTCCGGGGTGCGCCCTTCCATGCTGGCGAGGTCGAGGAGCACGACGAGCACGCGCGCCCGCTCGACGTGGCGCAGGAACCGGTGACCGAGCCCCTTGCCCTCGGCCGCGCCCTCGATGAGGCCGGGAATGTCGGCGAGCACGAACTCGTGCTCGTGGAAGCGCACGACCCCCAGATGGGGTTCGAGGGTCGTGAACGGATATCCGGCGATCTTGGGCTTGGCCGCGCTCACGGCCGAGATCAGCGTCGACTTCCCTGCGTTCGGAAAGCCGACCAGCGCGGCATCGGCCATGAGCTTCAGCTCGAGGCGGAGCCAGTGCTCCTCGCCGTACTCGCCTTGCTCGGCGAAGCTGGGTGCCCGGCGCGCGTTCGACAGGAAGCTGGCGTTGCCGCGACCTCCGCGACCGCCACGCGCCGCGACGTACCGGTCGCCGTGGCGCACGAGGTCGGCGACGACCTCTCCCTCGCGGTTCTTGACGACGGTTCCTTCGGGCACCCGCACGACGAGGTCGGCGCCGGTTGCACCGGCCCGACGCTTTCCCGATCCGTGCGTGCCCGACTTCGCTCGGCGGTGCGGGTGATCACGGAACGCGAGCAGCGATGCGACGTTGCGGTCGGCTTCGAGGATCACGTCGCCGCCCCTCCCGCCGTCGCCACCGTCGGGCCCGCCGCGGGGAACGTGGGCCTCCCGGCGGAACGAGATCGCGCCGGCGCCACCGTCACCGCCCCGCAGGTTGACCTGCACCTCGTCGACGAACTGACTCACGACACGAGGATAGAGACGGCGCCCGCCGGATCGGATCGCATTCGCCGCGGGCGCGGCGCCTGCGGAGCCGCTACTCGGCGGGGACGACGTCGACGAGCTTGCGGCCCCGGCGGTGGCCGAAGCGCACGGTGCCGTCGGTGGTGGCGAAGAGGGTGTCGTCGCCGCCCTTCCCCACGTTCTCGCCCGGGTGGACGCGGGTGCCGCGCTGGCGGACGATGATGGCGCCGGCACGGACAGCGGTGCCGCTGTACACCTTCACGCCCAGTCGCTGGGCGGCGGAGTCGCGTCCGTTGCGGGAGGAGGCCGCGCCCTTCTTCTTCGACATCAGGCCGTTCCCTTCTTTGCGGGCGCCTTCTTCGCCGGAGCCTTCTTGGCGGGTGCCTTCTTGGCCGCCGCCTTCGCCCGCTCCCCCCCGACCGAGATCGCGGTGATCTCGATGAGGGCGTGGCGCTGGCGGTGGCCCCAGCGGCGGCGCTGGTTCGTCTTCGGCTTGTAGGTGAAGCCGGTGATCTTGGGACCCCGAGCCTCGGCGTCGACGACCCGTGCGCTCACCGACGTGCCACCGAGCTGGTCGGGGGTGGCCAGGACACGGGCGCCGTCGACGACGAGCACCGGCGTGAGCTGCACGTCGCTGCCGGTGTCGGCGCCCAGCTGCTCGACCTCGAGCTGCTGGCCCTCCTCGACCCGGTACTGCTTGCCGCCGGTGCGGATGACTGCGTACATGTCTGGACACGACCCGAGCGCTGGACGCACTGCCGCATCCCCGCGCAGATAGCTGGCAAGAAGGCCTGGATATTAGTCGCGACCGGCCCGGTGTCAACGGTGTGCCCCGACCCCGGCCACACGC
>DASUUL010000066.1:0-2459 GCA_036374115.1 Acidimicrobiia bacterium
GGCAGGAGGTCGACTACGAGGCGGTCGGCTTCCCATACGACCGGCCGGGCGTGCGCATCGAACGCCTCGAGGAGGCGATCGCGATCTGCAAGGGCGCGTGGCTGCCGGGCAAGTTCTCCCACGAGGGCAAGCACTACCGGATCACCGCGTACGACGGCATTCCCGAGCCGGTGCAGAAGCCGCACCCGCCGATCCTCGTAGGTGGCGGGGGCGAGAGGCTCCTGAAGCTCGCCGCCCGGGAGGCCGACATCGTCGGTATCAACCCCAACCTGCGTGAGGGTGCGGTCACCAACGACGCCGTGCAGGACACCCTGGCGGCGATGACCAAGCAGAAGGTCGAGTGGGTGCGGGAGGGCGCGGGCAGCCGCTTCGGCGACCTCGAGCTCCAGATCCGCTACTTCGTCGCCGCGATCACGGACGACCGCCGGGGGCTGGCCGAGGCGATGGCGGGTGGGTTCGGGCTCAGTGCCGACGAGGCGCTCGAGTCGGGCGTGGCCTGCGTCGGCACCGTCGACGAGGTCTGCGACCTGCTCCAGGCGCGGCGCGAGGAGTGGGGCGTGTCGTACGTCGTGGTGGGCGACGACCAGTTCGAGGCGTTCGCGCCCGTCGTCGACCGCCTCGCGGGCAAGTGAAGGTTTCATGTAGGACTCATCCGGCGGCGGGTACGCCTCCGAACTCCCGGTGATGGCGCGCGGCGGGAGCTGCGCCCGGAACCAGGGAGGACATCAATGTCGATCGTTCGTGCTCTGCCGGCGTGGCTCCACGCCGTCGCCGACTATGCCGTCGGCGGTCTGCTCATCGTCGTCGCCCTTGCTGTGGGCGGCGATGGCCTCGCGGTGGCGACCGGCGTCGTGGTCGGCGCGGTCGTGCTCGCGGTGAGCATGCTCACGAAGTACCCGTTGGGCGTGGTGAAGGTGCTGCCGTTCACGCTCCATTCGGCCGGCGACTACCTCGCGGCCGCGCTCCTGATCGTCAGCCCGTTCGCACTCGGCTACACCGACACCGACGGGGGGCTCGCCGCCTTCTACGTCGCCGCCGGCATCGCCGTGCTCGCCGTCAGCCTCATCACGAACTACCAGTACAGCCCCAAGCGCGAGTGGTCGGCGGAGCTCGCCTAGCGAGAACGACGATCCGCCGCCGTCAGGGAGCCGGCTCGAGCGGTCTCGGGTCGGCTTCCTGCACGGCGAGGATCACGTCGTCGCCGATCGGCAGCGGGTCGCAGCCGTGGTCGTCTTCGCACACCATGTCGAACTGCGGCTCGGCGGCGGAGTGGCAGCTGGCGCAGTTGCCGCCGAAGCGGTTGACGACCTCGTCGGTGCCGCGCACCTCGATCACGGTGCCCTCGGGCGACACGTCGAGGAAGAAGAACTCCCAGTCGCGCGTTGCAGGGCTGAAGCCGGCGCGTCGTTTGACCATCGCCTCCTGCGGGACGAGCTGGATGATCGTGCCGACCGGGTAGGTGCCGCCGTCGGGGGAGTTGGCGACGGCGAGGGCCTCGTCGAGATGACCGAGGCGGTTGTCGACGTAGAAGCCGCGCACCTTGGTCATCGTGTGGATGTTGGCGAAGTCGTCGGCCTCGGGCACGAAGTCCTGCGGCGGCGACGAGGACGGGAGGGCGGTCCCCGTGTCGTCGCCACCGCAGGCGTGCAGCACGGCGAGGAGCAGCACCCCGGCGACGGTCGCCGAGGCCCACACCCTCAGGTTGTCGCGCACCTGTTGGATACGGCCAGGCGGTGGGAACGGATTGCGGCTAGCTCGCGAACCGCTCGGGGATCCAGGTGCCGAGGCGCTCGCGGAGCTCGGCGCCCGCCTCGGCGAGGAGGTGGCCGGTGCCCGAGAGGACGACCACCTCGCCGGTGCCGGCGAGCGCCTGCACCATGAAGCTGGTCTCGGGCGGGAGCAGCTCGTCCTTGTCGCCGTGGAGCAGGAGGAGGGGGGTGGCGCCGAGGGCGGCGGCGTTCTCGCACCCCGCCGACTGGGTCGACAGCGCGGCGACGCCGGCACAGTCGCCGCCGAGTGCGACGGCGGCCCGGATCGCGACCGCGCCGCCGAACGAGTGGCCCACGGTGACGAACCGGCGGGCGCCGTGGCGGGCGGCGAGCTCGGCGGTGGCGAGCAGGTCGTGCGTGCAGGTGTCGAGATCGTTGGCGCAGCGGTATCCGACGCGGACGGTGCCGATGCCGGCAGCGGCGAAGCGGGTGCCGAGCTCGTGGTAGAGGCCGCCGGCGGGCCCGAGCAGGCCGCCCATGGCGCCGCCGCACATGAGCACCACGCGTTCGGCGGTGGGATCGCCGTGCCAGAGCATGGTGAGCAGGCCGCCGAGCGTGTACACCTCGCCGTGGCGCAGGCCGTCGGCGATCTCGACCTCCTGCGAGGCGAGCGCGCCCAGCGCCTCGAGCGGGGAGCTCGGGCCCTCGCTCACGGCGTCAGAGGAGCGAGCGCAACACGGCGCGCGTGCG